>NZ_VSCO01000069.1:0-9339 GCF_047459465.1 Caldicoprobacter sp.
CTTGCCGATGTTGATCCAGTGCTGGAAGTAATCGCATATATGGTATCCGCAGAAAGGACGCATAGCAAATGGATCGCGGCGCACTTTGCCGATTTGATCGGATATGATAGCTGCCGTGATTTCAGAGCCCATTATCGAACCCAGGAATACACCATGATTCCAGTCAAAGCTTTCATATACCAGCGGTACCGTGGTGGACCTGCGGCCGCCAAACAATATAGCCGATATGGGTACTCCGTTGGGGTCTTCCCACTCGGGCGCAATGGACGGGCATTGGCTGGCAGGTGCCGTGAAGCGAGCGTTGGGATGTGCGGCTGGCGTGTCAGAACCTGGATACCAGTCATTGCCCTTCCAGTCAATCAGATGTCCAGGAGCATCATACCCGATGCCTTCCCACCATACATCGCCGTCGTCAGTCAAGGCGGCATTGGTAAATATGGTGTTCTTGGCGATGGTCAGCATAGCATTGGGGTTGGAGTGCATGGATGTACCAGGAGCTACGCCGAAAAATCCTGCTTCGGGATTTATAGCGTATAGCCTGCCATCTTTGCCAAACTTCATCCAAGCGATATCGTCGCCTATGGTTTCCACTTTCCAACCAGGAAGGGTGGGAACCATCATGGCCAAGTTGGTTTTGCCACAGGCGCTTGGGAAAGCAGCTGCTACGTATTTGCGTTCACCTTTGGGATTGGTTATGGCCAGGATAAGCATGTGCTCGGCCAGCCAACCCTCATCGCGGGCCATTACCGAAGCTATGCGGAGGGCAAAGCACTTTTTGCCCAGCAAGGCATTGCCGCCATAACCAGAACCATAGGACCAGATGGTTCTTTCCTCGGGGAAATGGCTGATGTATTTCTTTTCCATGGGTGCACACGGCCATGTAGTATCCTTTTGGCCTTCGGCAAGGGGCGCACCTACCGAATGCAAGCATGGTACAAACTCGCCATCTTCTCCCAGTACATCAAGCACTTTTTTGCCCATGCGGGTCATTATGCGCATATTAACCACAACATAAGGGCTATCGGTGAGCTGAACCCCTATCTTGGAGATAGGAGATCCAATGGGCCCCATGGAGAAGGGGATGACGTACATCGTCCTGCCCCTCATGCAGCCATCATAGAGCTCGGTCATGGTTTTTTTAAGCTCTTCTGGATCTATCCAGTTGTTGGTTGGACCAGCGTCATCTTTGCTCCTGGAGGCGATAAAAGTTCTGTCTTCAACGCGGGCAACATCCGATGGATGGCTCCTGAACAGATAACATCCTGGTCTCTTTTGAGGGTTTAAAGGAGTTGCCATCCCGGAAGCCACCATTTCGTTAAGTAAACGCTGGTATTCCTCTTCTGACCCGTCGCACCAATAGATCCGATCAGGCTTGCACAACTTGGCCATTTGATCTACCCATTCTAACAGTTTCTTATGTCTAGTCATTCCTGTAACCCCTTTCTATTATTGCAATTTATGATTAATAAATTAAGAGGGAGAATGTTGCCCTCTCTATATTTTCCTAGTTTTTAATAAGCCATATGGCAACTAAAACTATCCAAAAAACTTACCCAGTATAATAGTAATACAAACTCAAAAAAAAAGCAAGATTTTTAAGAGTTCTTGCAAGAATTTTATATAAAAATTTCAACCCCACACCTTCAATATTGAACAGGGCAATATGTAACCTAGTACAGCCAAATATGCAAATAAATGTATAACCCGTATATTTAGCGATCTAGCCGTAGTTTTGTTGTGAATATGAAATATATTAGTAGCTAACTTGCGGGTGTCGCATGAAGTTTGTTAAAAATTTATCATTTCCTGGATGGTTACAAATTCATATCCCTCTTTTTTGAGGGCGGAAATTATAAGCGGGAGGGCTTCTATAGTCCCGCTCCGGTTGTCGTGTCCGCCAGCACAGTGCATCAATATAATAGCTCCGGGATGGACATTGCTGAGCACGCATTGCACGATTTCCTGTGGATTAGTGGTATACCAGTCCATGGAATCTACTGACCAGATAATTGCTTTATAGCCCAGCCCTTTGAGAGCTTCCATTTGCTGGGGAGTGATCAAGCCGTAGGGAGGGCGGAATACCTTGGTAGTTATCCCCATTTCCTGGAGTTTTGCCTGGGTTTTTTCTACCTCGCTTATCAATTCCGCAGCGGATACTGAGGTGGGCCTTATGTGGCTCCAGCTGTGGTTGGCAATTTCGTGTCCATTTTTGATGGCTCGATAGATTACTTCTCGGTGCTTGTCTATATTTTGACCGATCACAAAAAATGTAGCGGGAATATTGTAGTATTCGAGTATATCCAGCACCTTTACGGTGGTATGGGAATCGGGCCCGTCATCGAAAGTCAAGGCGATCTTTTTATTATAAGTGGGTAAGCTGCTAAAGAAGCTTTTGGGATATAGCTGGCACAATTTGGCTGCCTCGTTTCTGAAGTTTTTTAGGCGTGTGCGGATATTTTCATCCATGTCTATAGGTGGTTCGGTTATAGGAGCGGAAGCGGTATATGCCAAAGGAGATTGCTTGTCGGATTTTATTTCTATCAGTTCCACGGGATTTGAAGGGGCTGTGATGTTCCCCATGTTTTGTATCAGTATAAAAAAGATGAAAAGGTAGATTAGCATGGACATCTTATGTAGCGATTTCACCGGCGATCGCCCCCATTGGCTTTTTATGTCGAAGTAATATTATTGTGTTCTAAGCCTTGCTGCGTTATTCTCTAGTCGGCCCAGGGCCTGCCTTTTACTGGGAGTTAAACTGTAAAATTAACTTGAGCGTGAAATTTTAACTATTTGAAATTTCAAATGGGATTAAGTATCCTTAATATGGTAAAGAACATTAAAGTGGATTGGCGCTTTACAAGAAACTGTGAATTTTTCACAAAAGTTCGCAAAAAAATGGTATAATTATGTATGCAGGTGAAAGGCTTAATTGCCAATAGGGGGTAAAGGAGTATGTCAGCGGATGAAAGGCGACAGGAGATTTTGAGGATCATAAGGGAAAGCAGCCGTCCTGTGACAGGTGCCTATCTGGCCGGAGTGTTGGGAGTGAGCAGACAGGTTATAGTTCAGGATATAGCCATATTGAGAGCGGCGGGTGAAGAAATAATAGCTACTCCTCAAGGGTATATGATCCCTAAAAATTTGTATCCCCGGCGCTACCGACGCGTTATAGCCTGCAAGCACTGTGAAGATGGCATTGAGGATGAACTGATGACCATAGTGGACTTGGGAGGGACCGTTTTGGATGTAAGCGTGGAGCATGGCGTGTACGGAGAGTTCAAGGCACGGCTTATGATAAAGTCACCCAGCGATGTCCGTGCCTTCATGGAAGCCATGAAAAGGGAAAATGCTGAACCCCTGTGTTCGCTGACAGATGGGGTGCATTTGCATACAATTGAGGCCGATGACCCTGCAGTGCTGGACAGGATTGAAGCGGCTTTGAGAGAGAAAGGATATCTCTTGAGCCAGGAATAATCTCTAAAGGATATTTTGGGCTTTTCCAAAGGTTGCATAGCGCTTAAAATGTAGTATAATTAATATAATATGAATTGGATAGGCTCTACCTGGAAAGCCGCTTAATGAGGAACAGGTTAGGTTGAGCCAATTTTACAGGAGGTGTTATTGTTGCTGGACCCCAAATTTATAAGGAGCAATCCCGAGCTGGTGAGGCAAAAGCTGGCTACCAAAAAGGAAAATGTAGATTTAGACAGGTTTTTGGAGCTGGACGAGAAGCGGAGGGCTTACATAGCTGAGGTTGAGAAGTTGAAAAACAGGAGAAATGTGGTAAGCGATGAGATTGCCAGGTTAAAGAAGGAGAAAAAGGACGTTTCCGAAATCATAAATGAGATGAAGAAGGTTTCGGATACCATAAAGGAATATGACGCTAAAATCAGGGAAATAGAGGAACAGCTGGAGCAGGTGCTGCTTACCATCCCCAACATTCCTCACGATTCAGTGCCGGTGGGCGATTCTGAAGAGCAAAATGTAGAGGTAAGGCGTTGGGGGCAGCCGAGGGAATTTGACTTTGAACCAAAGTCCCACTGGGATATCGGAGAGGAGCTCAACATACTCGACTTTAAGACCGCGGCAAAGGTGACGGGGTCCCGCTTCGCTTTTTATCGTGGCATGGGTGCCCGCCTGGAAAGGGCTTTGATAAATTTCATGCTGGATGTCCATACAACGCAGCATGGATATGTAGAGGTGTTTCCGCCCTTTATGGTCCACAGAAGAAGCATGATAGGGACGGGTCAACTGCCAAAATTCGAAGAAGACGCCTTTAAAGTAGTGGATACCGATTACTTCCTTATTCCGACGGCGGAAGTGCCGGTTACCAACATGCACAGGGATGAGATTTTGGATGGCAACATGTTACCGCTTAAATATGTGGCTTATAGCGCGTGCTTTAGAGCTGAAGCGGGAGCTGCGGGCAGGGACACCCGTGGTTTGATACGACAGCATCAGTTTAACAAAGTTGAGTTGGTCAAGTTCGTAAGGCCGGAAACCTCGTACGACGAGCTTGAAAAGCTGGTAGCCGATGCTGAAAGAATACTGCAGCTTCTGGGCTTGCCTTATCGGGTGGTTCTCATGTGCACTGCCGATCTGGGCTTTACGGCTGCTAAGAAATACGACCTTGAGGTGTGGATGCCCAGCTATAACAGATACGTAGAGGTATCGTCTTGCAGCAACTTTGAAGACTATCAGGCACGGAGAGCTAATATAAAATACCGGATGAGCCCTAAAGACAAAGCCGAGTATGTGCATACTTTAAATGGATCGGGTTTAGCTATAGGGCGCACGTTGGCGGCTATTTTGGAAAACTATCAGCAGAAAGACGGGTCGGTGATCATTCCCGAGAAGCTGGTTCCATACATGGGTGGCGTTGAAAGGATCACCAAGTGATCTTTTCAACGCCCTTTTATGAGGAGCGTTCAGCATTTTCAAGATGATTGAAGCAAAAGCCGATTAAAGCGGGAAAAATCGTGATTGACATACCACGCCTATTTCTGTTATACTAACTAGCGGAGAGATGTCCGAGTGGTTTAAGGAGCTGGTCTTGAAAACCAGTGACGCCGAAAGGCGCCGTGGGTTCGAATCCCACTCTCTCCGCCACAGTCGATGAGGAGAAGTACCCAAGTAGGCCGAAGGGGCGCCCCTGCTAAGGGCGTAGGTCGGGTAAAACCGGCGCGAGGGTTCAAATCCCTCCTTCTCCGCCAAAGGAAGAGGGTGTAGCTTTTAAGCTGCACCCTCTTCCTTTATTTTCTATTTTTTATGTTGCGTGAATATTTTTGGTTTAATTAGGGACAATATATAAAAAATTGGCAAATAGGAGGTAGTACGTATGCCTGGTAAAGTGAAATGCGTTGTATGCGGCTATCCAACCGATGAAGATTTAGTGGCGCAGTGCCCCGGTTGCAACAACTATGTATGCGATGAGTGTGCCGACATTTATGATGGTTATTGTCAGAACTGCTTTGACAGGGCGAGGGAGGAGTATTGAACTTATTTAAAAGGACCTTCTTACCAAAAAAGAAGGTCCTTTTGTTTTTTCTTTTTAGCCTTGTAATTGATGTTAACGAAGTGGCTTGCAATTAACGTTAACGGAGTCGATATCAATTTAAGGTTGACATATTAAGACAAATGATTTAAAATAAACTTACGTTGAGATGTGCCCGTAGCTCAGCTGGATAGAGTGTCTGACTACGAATCAGAAGGTCGGGGGTTCGAGTCCCTCCGGGCACGCCAGAAAGCCAGGGGTTTTAAGCCCCTGGCTTTTTATTTTCTATCATTCTGTTGACACTTTGTTGACAGTTGAACTTTTGCGCATCAAAAGACTCCGAGCTTTTCTGCATTTTCATCGTCATAATGGGATATTTCTTTCTTTTTGGCTCTAGAAGGCTTAACAACGCGGGACGCAGGATTATCGGGTATAGGTTTTAGTTTCCTAAGACCAAGACGTATATGACCCAAGGTATGAACATTATGTTGTGGCTCACCAGAATTGTCTATATAGGTATATATACGTTGAACATTCCCCCATTTAATTTATATCTTTTTTTGTTTTAACGTATTTCTTAACGTATTTCTATCAAATACAATGACATTGTTGAGCTTCGCAAGTTCTGACGCTGCTTCAGTCAAATGACTATTTGTAAAAATAATGGCTATGTCGGCATTATAATAGGCTTTTGAGGCTACTTCTGCTGAACCGCATTTATCCCAGATGCTGCTTTTATACCTTCAGTTCCGGTGCAAAATAGCTTATTGTTTGCGGAAGCATTGGGGCGCTGGGCCTCACGGGCGCCATGGTTTGGGGTTAGCACTTGAAGAGCTGCTTGTAAGCACATGGGCCCAGCTTTTTTAATCTGTCAAATTAAATTTAGGGAGGGTTTTAACCCTCCCCTTCTATATATGTGGTTAGCTCATCATAAATTGAGAGCGTATTTCTTGTATGTCAGCAGGATTGGCCTGTTTTGCCGGTTGATAATACCCTTTTTGTTTAGCTACGTTGAAAAGGTCATACTGGAAGGTTTCGCAGTTGTTTCTAAGCTGCTGGATTACCTGCCTGAACTGAGGATTTTCGGCCTCGGCGATTACATTGGCATAGGTGGTTATGCTGCTTTTCAGCATGGACAGCACGTCGTTGACCATGTCTTTATCTCTCATGAGAAAATCCCTCCTTTAGCCCAATAGTGACAGTAACTGCTGTTTGGCTCTTTGAGCGTCCTGTGCAGATTTCTGAAACATTTGCCTGATTTGAGGGTCATCAGCCTGCTGAGCATACATTTGCAACTTTTGGTATGCCGTTTCATGAGCACCTATTAGGTGTCTCAAGTTTTGGAGCTCCAGTTGATTAAGCTGTGCCACACACAACACTCCCTTCATGAATTTGCTAATCATAGTATCTTCAACTTAATTGTTAATTATTCGTCATTTGGGAAGGGGTAAAATTTTGAAACTTTTTAATTCCTATCCCCGTCTATTAGAGTGAACAAAAAAACGAGACAGGGAGGGAAGGAAAGTGAAAATTTTTACCAGATTTTTTGTATGCATGTTGTTGGTTGCAGTGATGCTGATGACCGTTTCCTGTAGTGCAGTTGGTAAATACCTTGGTGATTCTGGTTTATTCGGTGGAGCTTCCATCGGGGCTTCACAGCTGCCTCCTCCTGCTAAAGAGGTGGATGAACGTCTGGTGCAAGCCAACACTAGATTTGCATTTAAATTGTTCAAACAGCTCATTGAACAACAGCCCCATGAAAACGTTTTTATTTCCCCTACAAGCATTGCTATGGCGCTGGCAATGACTTATAACGGAGCCGATGGAGAAACAAAGGAGGCTATGGCTAAGGCTTTGGAAGTGCAGGGGATTGATATCGAGGACTTCAACAAGGCTTATGCCGACCTAAAGACCATTCTTCAAAATCCAGACCCAGCCGTACAAGTGGTCATAGCTAATTCGCTGTGGGCACGCAAGGGGATGTCTTTCTATGATGATTTTCTAAATACAAATAAGAAATTTTACGGTGCTGAGATACAGAAATTGGATTTTAATTCGCCGGATGCTTCCAAAATCATAAATAACTGGGTGAGAAAGCAAACCAAAGATAAGATCGATAAGATTGTGGGAGACGTCATACCTCCAGAAACCATAATGTACCTCATAAATGCGCTGTACTTTAAAGGGAACTGGACGAATGAGTTTGACCCCAAACTTACCAGGGAGGAGGCCTTTTTCCTGAGCGATGGTACCCAAAAGGCGCATCCAATAATGTTTCAGGGTGGGAAAAAGTATCCCTATTACAAGGGGGAAAACTTCCAGGCCGTAAGCCTTCCGTATGGTAATGGCCGTGTCAGCATGGTAGTATTTTTGCCCGACGAAGGCGTTGACCTGATGGAGTTTTGCAGCAGCATAACTCTCGAAAAGTGGCAAGAATGGATGAACTCGCTCTCTGAAACCCAGGGTGATGTTGGTCTGCCCAAATTTAAATTGGAGTATGAAGTAGAGCTTAAAGAGGCACTGAAGGCCTTGGGGATGGAGGTGGCGTTTGATCCTGGAAAGGCTAATTTCGGGAAGATGCACCCAATTGCGCCGGGCGCTAATGTATATTTGAGCAGCGTAAAGCATAAGACCTTTGTCGAGACCAATGAACAAGGCACTGAAGCGTCCGGAGTAACTGCGGTAGAAGTGACTTTAACCTCTTTACCCCTTGATAATTTTAACATGATAGTGAATCGCCCATTCTTCTTCGTAATACGCGATAACGAGACGGGGACATTGCTGTTCATGGGTGCCATCGTCGATCCAGTATATGAAAAATAAAGTGTGACGGTAGGTTTGTGTTTGTAAGACCCCCTATGGGATAATTGGTTGTCATGGAAACGATATGGTTGATGGTTCTATTGGAGATGCCCTGCTTTAGAAAAGCGGTTTATAACTATGAAGCAGGGCTCTTTTTTTATTCTAAAGTGATTGTAGTTTTCAAAAAAGAAATTAAAATTAGACAGAGCGGATACTAAATATGATAAAATATCTTTGGAATTTAAACTGAGGGTTCCTGTTTATCTATGCCTGTAAATTTCGGGAATTGCAATATCGGATTATATTATGTCTTGTGATGAGGAGGGTTTGAAGATGAGCGGTGATGCAAAACAAAACGGAAACGGCGCTGTACCCATCTACCTGGATCCAGATCAACCTTTGGAAAAAAGGGTGGATGACCTGGTATCGCGCCTGACTCTGGAGGAAAAGATCTCGCAGATGGTATATGCTTCATCAGCCATACCGCGCCTGGGCATTCCAGAGTATAACTGGTGGAATGAATGCCTTCACGGCGTGGCCAGAGCGGGAATTGCTACCGTATTTCCGCAAGCCATAGGGATGGCTGCCTCGTTTAACGATAAGCTTCTGTATAAAGTTGCCTGTGCCATTTCCGATGAGGCACGGGCCAAGCACCATGAGTTTGTACGCCAGGGCGATAGGGGCATTTACAAAGGGCTGACATTTTGGTCGCCCAATGTAAACATATTTCGTGATCCCAGGTGGGGAAGAGGCCAGGAGACTTATGGAGAGGACCCTTATCTGACCGGTCGAATGGGCGTAGCATTTATAAAGGGGTTACAGGGAGATCATCCCAAGTATTTGAAGGTGGTGGCAACGCCCAAACATTATGCTGTACATAGCGGGCCCGAACCCCTGCGCCATTCTTTTGATGCGAGGGTAAGCCAGAAGGATTTAAGGGAGACCTATTTGCCCGCTTTTAAGGAATGCATAAAGGAAGGCAAAGCCGAATCCATAATGGGAGCCTATAACCGCACGAATGGCGAGCCGTGCTGTGCCAGCCC
>NZ_VSCO01000070.1:0-9185 GCF_047459465.1 Caldicoprobacter sp.
CTTGCGCGCTTCTTTAAATTTCTCCTTATCCCTTCGGGTTACTACAATCTCTTCAATGCCCTCACGAGTACAAACTCTCAGATATATATGGCCCTTCCTAATTTGCGGATGCCGTATCACCACTCCTTTTACGCTCGCCCCGGGAGTGCGGGACAGACACACAAAAGAAAACTTTTCATCTTCATATGAAAGGATACCCCCTTTTATCTGCCTATGCAACCGGCTACGGTTCAACCTTTGAGAAAAGTGGCACCAGTCGTCTTGGACAATAGGGCAGGAACCATTGTGGGGACAGGGAGCTACAACGTTAGCGCCTTGAGACAACAACCGCTCCCGCACACGTCTTATCAATGAAAACCCAGATGGCGTACCAGGCTCAATAAGGATTAATAACTTCTCCGTGCTCTCCCACAGCTTTAGGGTAAACGGCTCTATACTCCGTTCCGGCAACTCATTGAGCGCATAGGACGCTATTACAACATCATGAGGTGCAATATCCCATTTCTCCATCACATTAGCTTTTATCCATTCCGCCTGCCTTATAGAAGGCAAGACGGAATGTTTTGCCAGCTTTTTGCCCATATCTATCATGGGCTGTTCTCGCTCAACTAAAGTTATGTGCTCCAGTTGAGGCCATACCATAGTAGCTGCCCACATGGCGGTGCCCGGCCCGGCACCTACATCCAAAAACGTCTTAGGCTTTAAATCCGTCAACCTTTCCTTAACCTGAACCATGGCAAAATATGCCGCAGCAAATGTGGCAGGCAGCCTGAAAGCCACATAAGCCAATGCATCTTCATAAGTACTGACATAGGATTTCCTCACCAAAGGCTTGCCGCTACGGTAATCTTCAGACAGCCTAGCTGCCAGCCCTGAAAGTTTTTTGGCTGGCATAAGTGCCAGCTGCTCCTCTATCGCACCTCTCAACTCATATGGCAGTTCCATACACCAATCCCCTTATACTATACTTTTATGGTTTTCCATTTACCCGAATTAAATCTCAACAGCACCAATAATGAGCGCAGCAGTTGATCGGCCACTAAAGCTATCCACGCGCCCACAAGCCCCCACTCTAGTACATGGACAGCAAACATAGCCAGCCCGGGACGTACCAGCAAAACGGTTACTAGCATAATCATTGCGATGGCCCTTGTATCGCCCGCACCCCTTAATGCACCGGACAAAATAAGCTGGGAAGATTGGAACGGTTGAATCGCGGCCACCAGCATGAGTATGCGGGCACCCTGCTCTACAACCTCCCTGTCATCGGTATACAGCGCCACTATTTCCTTACCAAACAGGATGAACACCAGAGCCAGTACCAGGGAAACTATCATCCCCAAACGCCTCGTATACCGGCTGTAGGCCTGTGCCATGTCCGGGCGCCTTTTCCCCAGGCTTTGCCCCATAAGCGAAGTGGCGGATACCCCGAAGGCTTGGCCGTTCATAAATGACAAGGCTTGAATGTTCATACACACATTGTGGGTTGCGAAAGCCACCGTCCCCAGGGAGGCAACGGTTTTTGAATAAGCTATTATCCCCGCTCTCATGACCAGCTGTTCAAACATCGCGGGCATACCTATATTGAATATGCTCCTCATTATGTCCCATTTGGGCCTAAAATCGTCCCTGAAGCTGAGCTTAAGATACCGATTTCCCCTCACTACAGCAAACATGGCCAATATAAAGGCCACGCACTGCCCTATGACGGTCGCTATGGACGCACCGACCACTTCCATCCTGGGGAAGCCAAAATGCCCGTATATCAGCATATAATTGAATATCACGTTGACCACGTTGGCAATCAGGTTATACACCATGGCCGTCTTGGAATCCCCTATGCCCCGCAGCGCCGCCGTAATGGTGCTGGTCATGGCTAATACCACGAAACCAACCATTTGAATTTTCAGGTAAACGGTACCGCCGGCCAACGTCTGCTCATCAGCCGCCCCCATAAAGCGCACCATATGCTCCGAATATACAAAGCCTACAACCGAAGAGATGGCCGATAGTATAATGGTTAGCACCAACGCCTGGCGCAAAACCTCATTTGCCCTTTGTTGATTGTCCTCACCCTTATACCGCGCGATCAAGGCAGTGGCCCCTACGTTCATGGCCATAAACATGGTCATCAGCAAAAACTTGGGCTGATTTGTCAAGCCGACCGCAGCAATAGCCCAAGGCCCCAGCTGTCCCACCATCATCATGTCAACCATGGATGCCAGCTGTGTAAGGATGAATTCCATAAAAGCAGGCCATGCTATCCTAATGATATCCTGATACAACATCTTCGAAGTTATACCGGGTGGAAGCTGTTTTGTAACGCGTTCGGCTTGTTGACAGGTTTCTAGGTCTCCAGGCTCTACTAAATCGAGAGCCAAACGGACCGGATGTTCAGATTCTTGACCCCCAAGTTTAAGCTTCAAATTTTCTAGCCTGACATTCATTTAACCCACACTTCCTTTAAAGCATAAAATTACATACATGAAATATTATACAATAAATAAAGCAGGATACAACCTGCTATATACACAAGAAAGGCTCCTTTTAACTTTTTCTCGCTTTATCTTTTAATAATACTCTCCCATTCTCCTTATCCCATCAAGCCTTAAATTTCTGGCCTCATTCTTAATTATACATTTTTACCATTATCCATTCAACCGCCAAAAATGCCTCCCTGTATGTAGGCTAAACTTGTAAATACACATTTTTCCGGCTGTTGACTAAAAGTTAAAAATAATAGTAGTTTACTTTTTTTTGGCAATGAACAAACTTTTAAGTCCTTCCGCAGTGCTCTTAGTGCCGGAATACAAACCCGATGCTGCAAGGCCCAGAGCAAGCCCCACAAGTATTCCCTTTTTAATATCATCAGGCGACAAATAGACCATCCCTATGACTATGCCTAAAATTGCCGACACGAGAGCTGCAAATTTAGAAGGAAGCCCAACTTGCTTTAAAAGCTCCACTATGCCCACGATTAAAGGAATAATAGCGACATCATAAATGGTCATCAAATTCCCCCCTTTAAGTTTGATTCGGCTGCCACTCTTTTGTTAAATTTCCGATATAATAAATATGCACCAGAGATAAAAATAATAATAAAGGCCAGGTATATTGCCTGGCCTTTGCTTCTCTACATCCTTCGCAAAAAATGTAGTAGCTGCTGTATGTCGTATGTATTTATGATATCCTTAGCCTCCAGCCAACCCTTTCGGGCAATTCCCACTCCGTACTTCACATCTTCAAGCCCATCTGTGCTGTGGGCATCGGGGCATATGGCAAATTTCACGCCCCTATCCCTTGCATACTTTATGTACCTCCAGTCAAGGTCCAGCCGATAAGGGCTGGAATTTATCTCAAGTACCTTGCCATATTCCCTGGCAGCCTCAATAACCTGGTAGATGTCTATATCATAGCCATCCCTTGAAAGCAGAAGCCTACCGGTCAAGTGCCCTATAATATGGGTATGTTTGTTCTCTATTGCCCTTATCAATCTTCTGGTCATCTCCTGCCTGCTCATCTTAAAATGGAAATGAATGGAGGCAATTACCAAATCGAACTTTCCTAAAACGTCATCGCTATAATCAAGGGAACCGTCGGGCAATATGTCTACCTCTATGCCTTTCAATATCGTAAAGTCGCTATACTTCCTGTTTAGATCCTCTATCTCTTCCCACTGCTCCAAAAGCCTTTCCTCATCAAGGCCGTTAGCATAAGATGCCGACTTGCTGTGATCTGTGATGGCTATGTAACTGTACCCCAACTCTCTAGCCCTATCCACTATATTAGCCAGAGAACTTCTCCCATCGCTATATGTGGTGTGTACATGAAATATGCCCTTTAAATCCTTCTCTTCCACTAGTACCGGAATCTCTCCTCTTTCAGCGGCTTCAATCTCTCCGGCATTTTCCCTGAGCTCCGGCGGTATGTATTGTAGGTTAAGCTTCTCGAAAATCTCCTCTTCCGAAGCACATTCAATTAAAACATCGTCCTTGAAAAGCCCGTATTCGTTCATCTTTATACCCATGGCCTTTGCCCTGTGTCGCATGGCAGTGTTGTGCTCTTTGCTACCGGTAAAGTGATGGAGCGCATAAGGAAACTCCTCATCCCTTACCACCCTTAGGTCAGCGTTTATGCCCGAATTCAAAATTACGCTAGTCTTGGTATCCCCTTTAGCCACCACATCTTTAATATCCTGAAAATTTACAAAGCTATCCATGAGTTCTCGCGGGGTATGAGAGGTGGCTATAATATCTATATCCTTCACTATCTCCTTCTTGCGCCTTAAACTTCCCGCAATTTCGCATCTTATAACCAACCCTGTACGCTCTAAATGCTCTTTAAGCTTTACCGCTTCCTGGCAAGCCTCAGAATAAAGATGGTATCCGCTGAACTGCTTTACAAACTGAATTCCCTCAAGAATCTTCTTTTGCGTCTTTTCTCCAAATCCCGGGAGGCTCAACAGCCTGTTTTCAATACACGCATACTCCAGCTCACCTACTGTGGTAATGCCCAGCTTGTCATACAATACCTTTACCTTTTTAGGCCCCAGGCCTGGAATTTTGAGCATATCCATAAGGCCGGGAGGTACAGACTGCTTTAGCTCTTCGTAATATTGGAGCTTCCCCGTGGTCACCAGCTCGGTAAGCTTCTTACTCAGAGCATCCCCTATGCCCTTCACATCCTTAAGGCGCCCTTCTTTAACTAACGTCTCCAAATCCTCATCAAGCACCTCGATAATGCGCGCTGCATTGTAATAAGCCCTGGATTTGAAGGGATTTTCCCCTTTAAGTTCGAGCAAAAGCCCTATCTCATTTAAAATATCCACTACCGTCTTTTTGTCCATAAGCTTTTCCCCTTTGCCACATTTTATAAGCGACAGCTGGTAACGCCTTATTCACCTGTATTTCCCTATCTTAAGTAAGTTATGTTCTTATGTAATTATATACAATCTGGTATGGTCTTATAGGTTATTTGCATGGACAATCGGGCTTATAACCCCTTAAGGTCAAAAAAACATCGAACGAAACGCCGGCTTGTCAAAAAGGAATCCCCAGCCTCCTTACCCCTTCTACCAGCCTGTGCCACTCCGCAATCATCGTGTTAAGATAATCAAGGCCGGCTGAGGTAATGCGGTAGTACTTCCTTGGGGGTCCACTAGGCGAATCCTTCACATACGTTTCGGTGTATCCTTCTGCATTTAACCGCCTGAGTATGGCATATACCGAACCGTCATACACATCGCTGAACTGGTCCTTTATGGCCCTCATTATTTGGTAACCATAAAGCTCCTTATCTCTTAATTGATAAAGGATACACATCTCCAGTACCCCTTTTTTAAGCTGCGTATTCATGGCATCCTTGTTTTTCCTCCTTCGTGATGTTTGGCCTTATTTGTGTTGTCACCAGATTTGCCCTTCGTTACAGCAATTTTTTACAACCATTTGCTGAAAAACAGTCCAGATCCTATTGCGCTGCCGCCTCGTTACCTATCCTCAACGACCACGGTTCCCGCCAGCTTATCATGGATGGTGTTGTTGGTCTTGGAGAAAACAGCCCAGAAGAAGGAGGCGATGTAGGATATGTTTGAGATAATACCCGCCAGCAGGACCTTGCCAACGAACTGGCGTATAATTATATCAAGGGGCTTTAAAGCAGATCTATCCTTCTTAACCACCTTTATACCCATCAGGCGCATGCCTACCGTCCTGCCCTTCATCAATATCATGGCCAGCGTGCCGTACAGCCAGAAGAAGATGAAACCCATCAATACAAGCACAATTTGGATATTTATCACATGAGGAGAATAAGTGTAAACCCTCTCTACTCCAGAACCGGTATAAGAGAAAATACCGCTCAATTGAGAAGCTAAAGAGAAGATTAGAAATAGAGGGATTAAAGGATTAATAATCATAATTGGAAAAACAGAGAGCATCAATCTGGGCGCTCCTATAATAATACAAAGCAAAACCAACGGTATCAAGGATAGCACGTAGTCGATTATAAAAGCCACAATGCGTTTGCCAAGGGGTGCAAGAGGGTAACCGTTTTCATCGTTTAACTCTGATGTGTTTGGGCTCTCGTCCACAATAGCCTTTGCCACCAATGCCGGCGAACCCAGCATATCGGATATCTCTTCCTCTGTCTTACCCTCGGCCTTGCCCGACTCAAATATTTCATCATAATCCATAATGATATTCTCTAGTTCGTCATCGCTGACCTTGCCCATCAAGTTATACTTGAGTTCCCTTAAAAATTCGCTCTTTTTCACCTATATCCCTCCACCATCATCGATTTCCTATCAGCCATATAACTATTATTCATTGAATAATAGTCTGGCAACAGTATATCATACTATTGTTCAAAAAACAATAGTTATTTAAACAACAAACATCATCAAAATGCCTCGCTGAATTGAAAATTTAGCTTCCAGTCCCGTAGGGACAGAATATTGAATTCAAATTCAAGCAATTGTAGGGTCATGACGCTGGCTTAAACAGCAATCTTGGAAAAATAAAAAACTCCGGCACATACCGGAGATCTTAACATTGGTGGGCGCAATAGGACTCGAACCTATGACCCCTTGCTTGTAAGGCAAGTGCTCTCCCAGCTGAGCTATGCGCCCATGGCAGTCAATTTTTAACCCCTCTATAATAATGGTGGCGGCGAACGGATTCGAACCGCTGACCCTTCGGGTATGAACCGAATGCTCTAGCCAACTGAGCTACGCCGCCACACTATCGAGCACGATCTTAATTTTTTAAATAAAACTGGTTGCGGGGGAGGGATTTGAACCCTCGACCTTCGGGTTATGAGCCCGACGAGCTACCTGACTGCTCCACCCCGCGACATTCACCCTTTAAAGCCCTTTTCTCGTTAGCGGCAAGTTATATTCTATAACAAAATCTTTTTTAAGTCAATACCCTTTTTTATCTTTGTCCTATTATTCAAAATGGAAGTTAGATGGGTAGGATACTATTGCTTATAGACGTATCACGCTACCGTTAAAAATAAATAATGGGTAAATTAACTGACTATAGTAAAAAATGGCTATTTAAGAGCCATAAACCATATTTTATGAAGCTATAAGTAATTCAACAATCCTTGTGGTCGCACATATGATTGCAAGTAACTCCATTCTCATACCAGGCTTATCTTTACCGGCGTGCCATTGGACAAAGTATCGCTGACCGGGCACCTGTCTTCTACGGCATCAAGCCACTTCGACAGCGTTTCGGCATCGGCATCACTATCGACCTTTATGTTGACCCTGATCTCCTTGTACCCTGCCCTTTCAGCATTAGACTTGCCCGTAAACCTTGCAGGATTCAAATCGCCCTCCAGGTCGATCTGTAACCCCTTAAGCTCGATACCCATCTCCTTTGCCACCACATGGCCTACCACATTAATGCATCCGGCAAGAGCTGCCAGGAGGTACTCCACCGGGTTGGCTCCTGCATTGGTCCCGCCAAGGCTTTCGGGCTCATCGATGATAATCTTAAATCCCCTTGTCTCTACCACCGTCTTGGTAGGGTTTTCACTATGTGCTTTAGCTCTAAACTTCAAATCTGCCATTTCATCATCTCCTATAACTTTGTTTTATCCATAAAAGCATATCGATCAGCTGCTTTAAATTGCTTAAAATTCGTTCGATTTCCAATTCACAAACTCCTCAAGGAAGTAAAGCCTTCTTTCCTGCTGCAACAATAAGCATATAATTTATATTTACCCTGTTTTAAGTCAATTTAAAACACAAAAAATTTTACACAGATTTTACATAGGCCTGCCTTCAAGTTTACATTACCATTTTATACTGTCTTACGAAAGCAAGCAACAAAAATAAAAAGGAAGGAGCCCAAACCATGAAAAGAACAGCAATCATTTTCATGTGTGGAATGCTCATGCTCGCTGTTTTAACAGGATGCGGCGTTCAGAATGGAAATTCAAGCAGCAACGATGATTTTGATGTTTCAAGAGAGATTCATGTAATCTCTCGTGAAGAGGGATCAGGTACCAGGGGTGCTTTCGTAGAGCTGTTTGGCATTCAGCAGAAAGACAGCAACGGCAATGAGATCGACTATACAACGGAAGAGGCCCGCATAGTGAACAATACAGCGGTAATGATGACATCTGTCGCAGGAGACAAATACTCCATAGGATATATATCCCTGGGTTCTTTAAACAATACCGTGAAAGCGCTTAAAATCGACGGGGTTGAGCCCACGGCGGACAACGTAAAAAGCGGAGAGTACAAAATCGCCCGTCCCTTCATCATTGCCACAAAAGGCGAAATAAGCAAAGTGGTACAGGACTTTGTAGAGTTTATCATGAGCAGCGATGGCCAAAGAGTGGTTGAAGAAAACGGATATATCCCGGTATTGGATAATCCGGCTTACAGTGGGGATAAGCCCGCAGGCAAAATCGTAGTCGCGGGTTCGTCATCGGTCTCCCCACTTATGGAAAAGCTCAAGGAGGCCTACCTTGCTATCAATCCCAATGCACAAATTGAAATTCAGACCAGCGACTCAACCACCGGCATCAATTCGGTTATAGACGGGATATGCGATATAGGAATGTCGTCCAGAGAATTGAAAGAGAGCGAACTCAATGCCGGTTTGACCCCCATCACCATCGCTATGGACGGGCTTGTGGTAATCGTCAACAAAGGAAATCCAGCAGACAACTTGACAAGCGAGCAAGTCAGGGCCATTTTCACAGGCGAAATAACGCGGTGGTCAGAGGTGTTAGAGTAAAACTAATCATGAGATAAGCGCAGCAGTGTAAATACATGCTTTAGTTCATATTTAATCATCTTTAATTTTGATTTTAGTGTAAAAAGTCTATTTTGCTGCTCAAGACGAAATCTGCAATTTTGAAGCAAAAATGACAGTATGCAAAATTGCAAGTCAAAGCGTTGCTCTATAAATCGAACATGCGGTAAATGAAGTTTCAGCAACAAAACCCATCTATCCATAATTTAAGAAGACGGTGAGACAAAGATGAAAAAATACAAAGAAAAGGTCATGCAAATGGTATTTTTGATAGCCGCCTGCACCTCAATCCTTGCCGTAGCCTTGATTTGCGTATTCCTGTTTGCCAACGGAATACCAGCCATGGCTGAAATCGGAGCACTTGATTTCCTTCTAGGCAAAAAATGGAGGCCATCCAATGACATCTACGGGATT
>NZ_VSCO01000071.1:0-9087 GCF_047459465.1 Caldicoprobacter sp.
CCGGTGCTAGCTTGTTTTTCGTCTTTTAATAATCAATTTAAGGAGAGGGAGAGAATATTGTGTTGGAGGGTATTTTCAGGATTCTGTCCGATGCCATATACTTCAATCTAATTAAAGAAGACCGGTACATGCTATTTATAGACGGGCTTAAGGTAACCATACAGCTCACCGTTTTTGCCGCAATAATAGGTATCATAATAGGCCTTGTGATGGCTATAGCCAAGCTGACAAATAATAAGATATTAAATAGAATTGCAACCATATATACCGATGTCATTCGGGGTACACCTTCAGTAGTTCAGCTGATTGTGATATACTATGCTATACTAGGGAGCAGCCAGCTTCCCAAGTTGCTGGTGGCATCGCTGGCCTTTGGCATAAATAGCGGGGCTTATGTTACCGAACTCATACGCGCCGGAATACTGGCAGTTGACAAGGGGCAGATGGAAGCCGCCAGGTCTCTGGGACTTTCATATGCTCAGGCCATGCGCTACGTCATAGTGCCCCAAGCTATAAAGAACATACTGCCCGCGCTAGTCAGCGAATTCATTATGCTGCTCAAAGAGACCGCGGTTGCCGGATACATCGCGTTGGATGACCTGACACGGGCCGGCAATATCGTACGCGGGCGTACCTTTGACCCGTATACTCCCTTTATACTGGTGGCGCTCATATACCTTTACATTACTTCGATGCTGACGGCCTTTATGGGCAGGCTGGAGAGGAGGCTCAGGCAAAGTGATTAAAGTGGTTGACTTGCATAAGTCCTTTGGCAACCTGGAGGTGCTAAAGGGTATAAATACCGAGATTCAAAAAGGAGAAGTGGTTTGCGTCATTGGGGCCAGCGGTTCGGGCAAGAGCACTTTCCTGCGCTGCTTGAATTTGCTGGAGGAGCCTACCAAGGGCGAGATATATATCGATGGCATTTCGCTCGTGGAGCATAAGAAGGATATCAACAGGCTGCGGCAGAAGGTGGGCATGGTGTTTCAACAGTTCAACCTGTTCCCCCACATGACGGTGCTGGAAAACATCATGCTGGCGCCTGTGAAGGTGAAGAGGATACCCGAGGAAGAGGCGCGGCGCAAGGCTATTGAGCTGCTCCGAAAGGTGGGATTGTCCGACAAGG
Organism: Caldicoprobacter sp.; assembly: GCF_047459465.1. Taxonomy (NCBI): domain Bacteria; kingdom Bacillati; phylum Bacillota; class Clostridia; order Caldicoprobacterales; family Caldicoprobacteraceae; genus Caldicoprobacter; species Caldicoprobacter sp. The sequence goes on from NZ_VSCO01000071.1 coordinate 1,127, forward strand.
ATGACGTATATCCCAGCCAGCTCTCGGGAGGCCAAAAGCAGAGGGTGGCCATTGCACGCGCTTTGGCTATGGACCCCGAAGTCATGCTGTTTGACGAGCCCACATCGGCTTTGGATCCCGAGATGGTGGGAGAGGTATTAGCCGTCATGAAGCAGCTGGCCTTGGAGGGTATGACCATGGTGGTGGTCACCCACGAGATGGGCTTTGCCAGGGAAGTGGGGGATAGGATCCTTTTCATGGATGAGGGAGTCATTCTGGAGGAAGGCACCCCTGAAGAGTTGTTTGGCAATCCCAAGAAGGAGAGAACCCGTGCCTTCCTGAGCAAAGTTTTATAAAGGAGGAAGTGAATTGAGAGCTGCCAGAATAGTTTTTTGGTTGATCAGCATACTGATCTTTGCACCCCTTGTGGTATTGAATGGCAAAACCATATGGCGCAGATGGAAGGATGGGCAAGTAAAGAGCGCATATGTTAGGCTGGCTTTGACTGTAGTCGCCTGCCTGCTCATCGCAGCCTTCTTGCTATCGCTGTATCGGTTTACCCTGGGGTATCAACTGTCGCTGGTGATGGAGCGCACCATTGACATATTTACCCGGCGCATAGAGGGCGAGATAGATATAACTGCTTATAAGGACCTGATGCTGAAGAGCGGTCTGGCCGATGTGGGGTTTCGGCCGGTGCCCGAAGAGGATTTGAGGCAGGCAGGCTTTATAATAGGCGGGAAGTATTCGGTGGCCATAAGCGAGCAGGCATATGACAATAATGGCGATACCGCTGTCATGTACGCTCGCCATCAAGGGGAAGGACGGACTATCTACACGGCTGTGAGGTTTAAGTTTTACGATAATAAGTGGAAGGCGCTGGAGCACTGGGTAGTTTCTCAAGAGGAAATACAAAAGATGTCCGATATAAAATTTATTGAAATAAGGCCATAGCCGTTGCGGCCTTATTCCTGGGCTTTATATTTGACATATTGGAGTAATAGCTCATCCAGTTCCTGGCTGAGCTTGATTATCTCTTCATCCTTTAAATTGAAATCTTTGGAACGTAGGAGCTTTTTCAAGGCTTCCCGCTTCTCTTCGATTTGCCTTATTAGCCATTGTTCGTCCATTTTTACCACCTCCTTTCCCTGTATTGTGACATGTTTTTTGTAGCAGTTTAAAAAAACGACAAAATAACATAAAATGGAATAAATTGTGGTATTGTTCAATAAAGAGTGACAAAATATGACATGCTTTTATAAAAGGGTGTTTGGTATGTCTGGACAAGGGGTAAAAATTTAGTAGAAGGGCATGATAGGAATTCTTCATCGTTCCTTGAATAAAAATAATTAGAGAAAGTAAATGGGAAAGGAGCTGGCCTTTTATGGTAATTAAGTTAACCGGTAAGAATGTGGCCATCACCGACGCTTTAAGGGAGCAGGTCAATAAAAAGGTGGGGAAGCTGGAGAAGTATTTTCCGGCTGATACCGAGGCGCAGGTGACCATGTCGGTTCAAAACTATCGCCACATCGTTGAAGTCACCATACCGTTCAACGGTCTGGTCATCCGAGCTGAGGAAGCCACCGATGACATGTACGCATCCATTGACAAGGTGCTGGATAAGCTTGAAAGGCAGATCCACAAGCACAGGACCAAGCTGGAGAGGAAGCTGAAAAACGGGGCGTTCAAATACGATGCTTCTGCTTTTGGCCAGCAGATAGAGCCCGAGGAAGAACAGCCCAGAGTGGTGAAGACCAAGAGATTCCCGCTAAAGCCCATGACGGTGGATGAGGCTATTCTGCAGATGGAGCTTTTGGGGCATAGCTTCTTTGTATTTACCAATGCCGATACCGAACAGGTCAACGTGCTTTACAAGCGCAAGGATGGCAACTACGGGTTGATTGAACCCGAATACATGTAAGAAAAAAGGGAGCGATAAGCTCCCTTTAACGTTTTCTGGCTTTATCTTAAGAGCCAGCTTTTTTATTATCATTGCCGTTTACAAAATACAAAATTACCTAGATGGAATGTTTTGTAAGCTTTTCTGGGAGCACTCGGCTAAATCCTTGAATATTGTTTGAATAAATGTTAAAATTAAATAGTTATAAGCTTATGCAAAATGTGTGCGCTCCTTGATGTAGCGCATATCGAGGTGTTGAAGTTTATGGTTTCGCTTTTGAAGAAATTGCTGGGGGATAGCAACGAAAGGGAGATAAAGAGGCTTGAGAAGATAGTTGATAAAATAGAAGCCCTTGAGCCTTCTGTGCAGGCGCTATCCGACAGCCAGCTTAGGGAAAAGACCCAGGAGTTCAAAAGAAGGCTGGCCGATGGCCAGACCCTGGATGATTTGTTGCCCGAGGCCTTTGCGGTGGTGCGCGAGGCAGCCAGGCGGGTGCTGGGCATGAGGCATTTTAGGGTCCAGCTCCTGGGCGGCATAGTGCTCCATCAGGGCAGGATCGCCGAGATGAAGACCGGCGAGGGCAAAACCCTGGTGGCTACCTTGCCCGCCTATTTAAACGCCCTGACCGGCAAGGGGGTACACATCGTCACGGTAAACGATTATCTGGCCAAGCGTGACAGCGAGTGGATGGGTAAGATATATCGCTTCCTGGGGCTGTCGGTGGGGCTCATAGTGCATGGCTTGTCATCTGAAGAGCGCCGCAAAAGCTACGCAGCCGATATCACCTACGGTACCAACAACGAGTTTGGGTTTGACTACCTGCGGGATAACATGGTGATATATAAGGAGGACATGGTACAGAGGGAGCTCAACTACGCCATAATCGACGAGGTGGACTCCATATTGATAGATGAAGCGCGTACTCCCCTTATCATTTCTGGACCGGCCGAGAAATCCACCGATCTGTATTATCACGCCAACCGCTTCGTGCTGCAACTTAAGAAGGATATCGACTATGAGGTGGACGAAAAGGCCCATACGGTGCACCTGACCGAAGAGGGCGTCGCAAAGGCCGAGAAGTTTTTTGGAGTGGAAAACCTTGCCGATCCCGAGAACATTACCATATCCCATCACATAAAGCAAGCCCTTAAAGCTCATGCCCTAATGAAACGGGACAGGGACTATGTGGTCAAGGACGGCCAGGTCATAATAGTGGATGAGTTTACCGGCAGGCTCATGATGGGCAGGCGCTACAGCGATGGGCTGCATCAGGCTATAGAAGTAAAAGAAGGAGTCAAGGTGGAGCGGGAGAGCAAGACGCTGGCCACCATTACATTTCAGAATTATTTCCGCATGTATAAGAAGCTGGCCGGCATGACGGGTACGGCCAAGACTGAGGAAGAGGAATTTAAGACCATCTATGGCCTGGACGTAGTGGTCATCCCCACCAACAAGCCCATGATCAGAAAAGATTACAACGACGTCATTTATCTCACAAAGGAAGCCAAATTTAGGGCGGTGGTGGAGGAGATAGCCCAGCGCTACGCTGTTGGTCAGCCGGTGCTTGTAGGTACGGTATCCATTGAAAATTCCGAGCTGCTGAGCGAGATGCTCAAGCGGCGCGGTATTCCCCATCAGGTGCTGAATGCTAAGTATCACGAGAAGGAAGCAGAGATAATAGCCCAAGCTGGCAAGTACAAGGCTGTCACCATTGCCACCAACATGGCCGGCCGGGGAACCGACATACTGCTGGGCGGCAATCCCGAGTTCATGGCCAAAAAGGAAATGCGCAAGATGGGGTATTCTGAGGAGCTCATAAACCGCGCAACCGGCTTTGAAGAGGTAAATGACCCCGAGGTGCTGGAGGCCCGAAAGGTTTACAGAGAGCTATATGAAAAATTTAAGGTTGAAACCGATAAAGAGAGGGAGAAGGTGGTTGCGTTAGGGGGCCTTCATGTCATTGGTACCGAGCGCCACGAAAGCAGGCGCATTGACAACCAGCTCCGGGGCCGTGCCGGGCGTCAAGGGGACCCTGGTTCTTCGCGGTTTTATATATCCCTGGAAGATGACCTGATGCGCCTGTTTGGCTCCGACAGGATAAAGTCGATGGTTCAGGCTCTCAATATCGATGAAGACCAGCCCATAGAATACGGCCTTTTATCCAAGCAGATCGAGCAGGCGCAAAAGAGGGTAGAGGGGCGGAATTTCGAAATCCGCAAACATGTTTTGCAGTATGACAACGTCATGAACGTCCAGCGCGAGATCATTTACAGCCAGAGGCGTAGGGTACTGGAAGGCGAAAACATCAGGGATGCTATCATGGAGATGGTCGAAAGTGTGGTGGAAAACGCCATATCCATGTATACTGGAGGGGTCGATCATCCTGAGGAATGGAACATCCGCGGCCTTGTGGAGTATCTTGAGGAGCTGTTCCTGCCCAAAGGTTCGATAGTCATTGACGAAAGCGAGATTTCCAACCTGACCCGTGAAGCGCTGAAGGCCAGGATTATGGAGGTGGCAGAGGCCACCTATCGCAAGCTGGAAGAGGAAAACGGCCCTGAAAACATGCGCGAGGCCGAGAGGGTAATACTGTTGCGCGTAGTGGATAAGAAGTGGATGGACCACATAGACAATATGGAGCAGCTCCGGCAGGGCATAGGGCTCCGCGCTTATGGCCAAAGAGACCCGGTGATTGAATACCAGATTGAAGGGTACGAGATGTTCGAGGAAATGATACGCAGCATCCAGGAGGAGACCATATCGATCCTGTATCGCCTGAGGATCAAGGATAACATGCCCAAGCGGGAAAAGGTAGCCGTACCGATGACTGCTACTCACGGTGAGGAGGTAAGGAAGCCGGTGGTGAGAAGTGAGAAGATAGGGCGGAACGACCCCTGTCCCTGCGGAAGCGGGAAGAAATACAAGAAATGTTGTGGTCGCGCCGTTTGAGCGCGCTGTTGCTAAATAAAAATTATCGAGAAAGGGGATGATAGAGTGGTTGAATTGGAAAATGCAAGGTTTGAGCTGAAGTCCATAAAGGATACCCTCGCTAGAATAGGTGATTCACTTTGACATATCGGGCTGCGAGGGCAAGATAAAAGAGCTGGAACAATCCATGAATGACCCCGAGTTTTGGAACGACCTGGAACGTTCCCAAAAAGTTAATCGCGAGATAAAGGCTTTAAAGAACAAGGTAGAAAGGTATAAAAAGCTGTGGTCCAAGATTGAGGACATAGAGGTTCTTATACAGCTGGCGCTGGAGGAACAGGATTATTCGGTGACCGATGAGGTAATAAGCAGCCTCCGCCAGTTGGACAAAGAGGTTAATGCTTTTAACATGGAGACGCTGCTCCGTGGACCTTACGATAGAAATAACGCCATTGTATCCCTCCACGCGGGAGCGGGCGGTACCGAAGCCATGGATTGGGTGGCGATGCTGTTCCGCATGTACACCCGGTGGTGCGAGGACAAAGGATACGAGGTCAAGGTTTTGGATATGCTGCCGGGAGAAGAGGCCGGCATAAAGAGCGTCACTTTCCATGTCATTGGCCCCAATGCCTATGGCTACTTGAGATGCGAGAGAGGAGTGCATCGTCTGGTGAGGATCTCGCCATTTGACGCCTCGGGGCGGCGGCATACTTCCTTTGCATCGGTGGATGTGATGCCGGAACTGGAAGATGACACCGAGATAGAGATTCGCCCTGAGGACCTGCGCATAGACACCTACAGGGCCAGCGGTGCAGGTGGGCAGCACGTCAATAAGACCGAGTCGGCGGTGCGCATAACCCACATCCCAACGGGCATTGTGGTGCAGTGCCAGAACGAGCGCTCGCAAATTCAAAACCGCGAGACGGCCATGAAGATGCTGAAAGCGCGGCTGCTGGAGCTTAAGGAAAGGGAACAGGAGGAAAAGCTCAGGCAGCTTAAGGGTGAGGTAAAGAAGATTGAATGGGGTAGCCAGATAAGGTCGTATGTATTTCATCCGTATAATCTGGTAAAGGATCACCGTACAGGGGCTGAGACCGGCAATATCCAGGCGGTCATGGACGGGGAGATTGACCAGTTTATAAACGCCTATTTGCTGGCTAATGTCTCCTAAAGCTGCTGGCCACCCCTGTCTATTTTTTTATCTGTTGGCTGATACTGAGAATTATGTATAGCGTCACTATGACGTACATTTTTCCTTTCAATAGCTAAAACTAATAAGCAGGTGCTGACTCATATAATGTTCCCTCAAGCGTGTAATGCACTGGCAGTGGTACTGACGATGTAAGGTGTTCGTTCTAATGGCGTTTGCGTTATTTAAGGATACGGCTAAGATGGCTGTAAATGCTGGGGATAATCGGTAGGGCATAGGCCGACGACGCACGGCAAATGTTAAACAACAGTCCGGATAAAATGGTAAAAGGCCGACGATAGGATGGGGAAACGGCAAATGATGGTGAACCATAGTGCGGGGAGATAGATATAAAAAGGAGCAAAATTTTTGGTTAAAAAGCAGGAAAACGTGTCGAAAGTGTAGAAAATATCACCAAAAAAGCCATTGCGGGAATGATGGGTGGAAAGGAAAGGGAGAGGGGGATGTTGTATGGAAGAGATGCAGTTTGTGGTGTTCAAACTGGGGGATGAGATGTACGGAGCGCTAATACACAACATACAGGAGATCATCTTGCCGGTCAAGCCGACGAAGGTCCCAAACAACCCCGATTTCATCGAGGGCGTAATCGACTACCGCCAGGAGGTTGTGCCGGTGTTGGACCTTAAGAAGAGGTTCCGACTGGGAGGGTCCGATTACGGCCGTGAGGCGCGATTTATCGTGGCTGAGGTGGGCAAAAAGAAGGTGGCCTTTATAGTGGATGAGGTCACGGAAATATTGAGGGTTGACTCTTCCAGGATAAGCGAGCCGCCCGAGATGACCAAGATAAATAAGGACTATATAGCTGGCGTAGTTAAATTGGACAGCGGCCTCATTATACTCCTCGACCTGTCAAAAGTGCTCACGGTTACCGAGCAAGAGGTACTGGAAGCCCTGTAATTTAGATGTTTTACCTAAAAGGCTAACGTGAAATTGTGTTTGGCTTATATTAAAGAGGCTTAAAGACGCGACGGCTTAAGTCTATATAAAATAAAAGAGGCAATTCATCTCTATTTTTGTCAAAATAGAGAGTGAATTGCCTTTGTACTTGTAAGTAATAAAACCTTTATTTCTTGGTCTGCCTGTGGTGTTCGTGCATCAGGTAGGGAATTCTCATGGCGTGCTGTGCCTCTGATGTCCTGGTCATGAAGAATAGGTTGCGGAGATAGGCGGTAGGGGCTTTAAGGTATTGTTCCCCGTATTTTTTGTAGTCGTTGGTTTCGGCCAGTATCCTTTGCTGTAACGCTTCCATGAAATCGTCGGGTACTTTAGGATCTTCAATCTTTGGAGGTTGATATTTTCTTCCGGTCAGCATGAAATATGCGTTCATGAAGTCCTGGGCATGCATCTTTTCGTCTTTGCTGAATTCCATAAGTAGATCCTTGGCTTTCTGGGTAGGTGCCTTTTGTGCCAGCAGTTCGTAATACCTGCTGTCTGTAAGCTCGTCTTTAATGTATTCTTCCAGGTTTCTTATAAGGCCTGGCCAGACAGGGTAGATGTAAGGGTCCATTTCGGAACCATAGTGGTCCCAGTAGCCATAGCATTCATTGTCCGTATTATAACCATATCCATCGTAGTTCATATAACTGTAATAGTCATTGTAGTAGTCGCTATGGTAGTCATCATAATAGTTGTAATCTTCGTAATGATTTGCGCCGTTATAGCTATACACCTTGTTCACCTCCGGAAATCGTTGGATTTATCACTGAACATTAACATTTTATGAAATGTGCCAAGAGAAGGTTCTTGACGGGAACAAGTTTTTTACGCTTAAGACGTGGAGCCTGATTAGCGGATTGGAGGTGGCAGTTTAAAAACAGAACTACTACGGTAGCGCAGCTGGCAAAAGGTTATACCCTTATCGGATGAGCAGCAAAAGGAGATAGAGATGTGCCTCAAAAATACAGGATGGCAATCACTCCTTATTATGCCATATTGATGGATCCA
>NZ_VSCO01000072.1:0-9023 GCF_047459465.1 Caldicoprobacter sp.
GGTGGCAGATGGCATAGTAGGGCCTAAGACGATTGCCAAGCTGTTCCCGGCGCAGCTTGAGCCACAGCCACAACCCAAGCCACAACCTGAACCACAACCCGAATCGGGCTTTACGGAGTTCCACGGTACACCGGGAGCGTTGGCTGGCAAGGTGATATTTGTGGATGCCGGGCATGGCGGAACCGACTCGGGCGCAGCCAGACACCATGAAGGCTATGGCCTGGTGCGAGAGAAGGATTTGGTCCTTGACATAGCTAAGAGGCTAAAACGCATACTGGAAGAAGCCGGTGCCACAGTTATACTTACCAGGCCCGATGACAAGTATTATTCCCTATTTTACAGGTCGGCTTTAGTAAATACCTATATTCTTCAGACCGAGTTGGCTTCAGTTGAGAAAGCGAAGGATGAGGCTTTACAGGCCAAACGGGCTAAAGAAGAGGAGTTAGCCCGAAAAGAGCGGGAAAAGGTGCAAAAAGAGGCAGATATTGATAGGTACGAAGTAGAGCTTGAACATATGCAAAATGAACTTTCGCAGAACGAAGCGCGTTTGAGCGAGCTGCAGTACGCGTTGATACAGGCTGAAAATGATTTAATCTATAAGCAGAACGACTATCAACAGAAGTACGCGGTATACCAATCGGATGAGCAACGGCTTAAACAGGCAGAAAAAGAGCTGGAAGACTTAAAGAAGCAAAGGGATAATCTCCAGAAGGATTATGACGCCATAGTCATCGATGTGTCTGACCTTGTCAAGGATGCTGATAAGCTGGAGGCTCAACTGACGGCCTTGGAAAAGATGTTGAAAGATGATGAAAAGAAGGCGGCTTTGCTTGAGCAGATCAATCAGCTGAAGGCGGAGATAGAGGCAAAGGTGGTATACATCAGCTCGGTTAAAGACAGCGAATTTCTGGACGTGCTACAGACAGCCATAGAAACCTTTAGATGGGACATCGACAATAATCTGAAGAGCAAGTTGGATGGGATATTGAAGGAATTGGCAATAGCTGAAGCAGAGAAGCAAGCTTTGCGCACTCAACTCGATCAAATTAAGAGCGATTTGCAGAAGCTGTCTAGCGTTGTGGTGCAAAAGAAATCCTTAAAGCAGAAGCTGGATGAGCTGAAGGCGCAGGTTTTGTCCAAGGAAGGGCAAGTAAATCAAATGCGGGTATACCTGGACATGCTAATTGAGGTTCTAAAATTGGATCAGCTCAAAGCAGAATGGGAAAAGGCACAGGCAAAAGTGGATGAAATCAAGGATGAGATAGAGGATGTCGCGCTAAAGATCGAGACTATGAAAATCGATATAATTAACCTTGAAAATGCTAAAAAGGATGCCGAAAGCGCAATAATCCAGCTTGAAAACGAGATCCCTCTCCTTAACGATGAAATCTTAGCTCTTGAAGAAGATATAGAGGATAAAGACCGTCAGATTGAGGTGCTGAAAACCCGGATAGAGCAGTTCAAGCCGTATCTGGACGATCCGAACATCAAAGATAGGATGGGCATATATAGCGGGCAGTTGAAGGACGGCAAGAGGTACGCCACTTCAGATTTGGTCGAGGTGTTTGACCTTACGCTGGAAAAATACCAGGACAATTACCTCTTTATCTCTCTGCACTGCAATTCCACGGCAGCCGATGTTCAGACCACAGCGTCAGGCATCAGCGTATTTTACAGGGATAACGGGCCATATGCCTATAATGGTACATATGGCATCAACGTGGAGTACTATACCAGGTATAATGCGGCAGAAAGGGAGAGGTTTGCCAAAACGTTGCTGCAGCAGCTTAACGCCACTACCAATTTCTCCAAGAAATATACAGCACCATACAAGGCCGATTTCAGCGTGCTCAGAGAGAACAACCTCATTTCGGTACTGGTAGAGGTGGGCTTTATCAACAACCCCAACGATAGGGCGTTGCTGATAGATGAACAGACCCGTGAGGACGTGGCTGCCGGCATATACAAGGGAATTGTAGAGTACTACAAGAGATAGCCAAAAAGGCGAGCTTGATAAAGGCTCGCCTTTTTCATGTTTTCAAAGTAAGCACCAAAATTTTAAATAGGCCTTTTTATAGGGGTTTCATAGTCGTTGATGGAGTATTATGTTAAAAGTAATACTTTATAGCCGGATTGGCTAAAATGTAGTTTGAAGATAGCGATAAAATGTAGTAAAATATTGTAGCATAGGCATGATAAAATTTAAGAGAGGGTGTATGGCTGTGGAGATTACCGTCAAAGATGTGGAATATCTGGCTGAAGCTGCTAAGTTTGAGTTTACTGAAGACGAAAAGCAGAAATTTGCACAGGCATTGAGCGACGTCATTAATGCCGTGGACGTATTGGCTCAAACTGATACACAAGGGATACAGCCAACCATTTACGTGATTTCAGTTAAAAACGTGTTTCGAGAGGATGAAGTTTTGCCTTCGATGGATAGGGACATACTGCTTAAAAATGCAGCCGATGTGCAAGACGGCTGCTACCGAGTTCCGAAGGTCGTAGAATAAATTCTTTAGGGATATGGAGGGTGGGAGATGGAACTTTACAAGCTCACTGTACATGAGGCTGTCGACCTAATAAACAAAAAAGAGGTTACATACCAGCAGATCGTTCAGTCGGCGCTTCAGCAAATCCACGAGGTGGACAAGGATGTTAAGGCCTTTATCACGTTAACTGATGAACGGGCTCTGGAAGATTCTAGGCAGCTGGATGCTATTGGAGCAGATGAAGAGGGTTTGTCCGTGCTCGCAGGCATTCCCTTTGGTGTGGAGGACAATATTTGTACCCAAGGCGTCAGGACTACCTGTGCTTCTAAGATGTTGGACAATTTCGTTCCTCCCTACAGCGCCACGGCATTTAGCAGAATAGCCCAGCAAAGGGGCGTTTTGATGGGGAAACTCAACACCGATGAGTTTTCTATGGGCCTAACTACCGAGACCTCTTATTTCCATGAGACGCGGAACCCTTGGGATTTAAACCGAATTGCAGGAGGGGCCAGTGCAGGAGCCGCTGCCGCCGTCGCAGCTGATGAGGTATTTTATGCGCTGGCTACCGATACAGGTGGTTCGCTCAGAAGGGCAGCGGCCTTTTGCGGAGTGGTGGGTTTGAAACCTACATATGGGATGGTATCCCGGTATGGAGTGATATCCTCTGGTTCTTCAATGGATCAAGTGGGGCCTATTGCCAAGAATGTTAAGGACTGTGCACTAGTATTTCAGGCCATTGCCGGCAGGGACAAGGCTGACCCCATGACTGCAACAGCAAGGGTGGCCGACTATGTGGGTGCGCTGGCTGATGACATAAAGGGGTTACGCATAGGATTGCTCAGGGAATGCTTTGACAAGGGTATAGACAAGGATGTTAAGGAAGCCGTTCTAAATGCCGCCAAGACCCTTGAAGGGCTTGGGGCTCACGTGGAAGAGATATCGCTGCCCAGCGTAGAGCTTGCTTCTGCTGCGCATTGCGTCATCCTATCGGCTGAAGCCAGCTCCAACCTGGGGCGCTACGATGGGATTAAATACGGTTACAGGGTGGAAAGGTGTCAAGACCTGGATGACCTGTATAAGAAAACTAGAACGCAGGGGTTTGGCGATGAGGTCAAATTAAGGGTGATGCTGGGAACTTACGCTTTAAGTGCCGGAAACTATGAGCGCTATTATCTGCAGGCCCTAAAGGTAAGGACCATAATAAAGGCTGAATTGGAAAAGGCTTTTGAAAAGTTCGATGCCGTAGTGCTGCCTACCTGTTCCACCACCGCGTGGAAGTTTGGCGACAAGGTGGATAGCGCGTTTGCAATGTTCCTCGCGGATAAATATACAGCGCCGGCCAGCATTGCCGGGGTGCCGGCCATAACGATACCCTGCGGCTTTGACGCCAAGGGGCTTCCCATTGGCATGCAGCTCATGGGTAAGCAGTTCAGTGAGACAACCCTGCTGAGGATAGCCTTTACATTCGAGCAAAATACCGATTACCACATCAAACGCCCGGCCATCGACTGGAGGTGATGTAGCCATGAAGTATGAAGTAGTCATTGGTTTGGAAATACATGCTGAGCTTTCAACCCAATCCAAGGCCTTTTGTGGTTGCAGCACGAAATTCGGTGCTGCCCCTAATACTCAGTGTTGTCCTATCTGCATCGGCATGCCCGGGGTGCTCCCCCTCATAAACAAGAAGGCGTTGGAGTACACCATTAAAGCAGGTTTGGCTTTGAACTGCAGCATTGCGCGGTACACCAAAATGGATAGGAAGAATTATTTCTATCCCGATCTGCCCAGAGCATGTCAGATATCCCAGTATGATATGCCGGTGTGCCAGAATGGATATCTGGATATAGTGGTCAATGGGTCGACAAGGCGTATAGGCATAAACCGAATTCATCTTGAAGAGGATGCAGGGAAGCTGCTTCACGATCAGTATGCCGATAGTACGCTGGTGGACCTAAATAGGAGTGGCGTTCCGCTAATTGAGATAGTCACCGAGCCAGATTTAAGGTCTGCCGAAGAGGCAAAGGTATTTCTGGAGACTTTGAGAACCATCCTTCGCTACATAGATGTATCCGATTGTAAGATGGAGGAGGGGTCGCTGCGCTGCGATGTCAACATTTCGGTAAGGCCGGAAGGTCAGAAGGAGTTTGGAGTACGCACCGAAATGAAGAACTTAAACTCCTTCCGAGCGGTTTACAGGGCGATAGAGTACGAGGCCAATAGGCAGATAGCCATAATGGAGGAAGGCGGAACGGTACTGAGGGAGACGCGCCGCTGGGATGAGGGCGCAGGGAAGAGCTTTTCCATGCGGGCAAAGGAGCATGCGCAGGACTATCGATATTTCCCAGAGCCCGACCTTCCGCCCATCGAGATAGATGATGAATGGGTAGAGGAGATAAGAAGGCAAATTCCGGAATTGCCCGATCAAAAACGGCGCAGATATGTGGAAGAGTATGGGCTGCCCGAATATGATGCCGGTATCTTAACCTCGTCAAAGGATTTGGCCGACTATTTCGAAAACTGCGTCAAGCTGTATGAAAATCCCAAGGCTATAAGTAACTGGCTAATGGGTGACTTTTTAAGGTTGGTCAACGAGAAAAACATAGAGATATCCGATGTGCCCGTGACGGCCGAGAACCTGGTTAAGCTGCTTAAGCTCATTGACTCCAAGGTTATAAGCGGGCCCATTGCCAAAACAGTGTTTGAAGAGATGTTCAATACCGGAAAGGATCCCGAAGCCATCGTTGAGGAGAAGGGCCTCAAACAGATAACCGACAGAGATGAGCTGGTGAAGGTTATAAAGAGAGTGCTGGAGGAAAATCCCAAATCGGTGGAGGATTACAAAAAAGGTAAGAAAAAGGCGCTGGGCTTTTTAGTTGGGCAGACCATGAAGGCTACCAGAGGTAAAGCCAACCCACAGCTTGTTAACGAGATACTCCTAGAGGAGCTGGAAAAATAGAGGGCGGTTAATTGGCCGCCCTTTATTTTGCTTTTTTGATAAATGGTGCTTGGCGCTTGTAAGATACCTGTGATTGCTGGTAAAATAAAAACTGTTTGACTTTCAATGGAATGGTGGTACAATATTATAAGCAAATATTTGAAGATATAATGCGTTAAACGGAGGAAAACAGTGAATATAGGTAAAATATCCAATGAATTCTTAAAAAATCAAATTATTTCGAAGTTAACAATTAAACGCAAAGATGTGCTTTTGGGACCGGGTATAGGCAGGGACTGCAGCATATTGGATTTTGGTGAGGAGTTGTGCATAATTTCAAGTGACCCGATAACTGGGGCGTCCAGCCAAATGGGATACATAGGGGTTCACATATGTTGCAACGATATAGTGACCACCGGCGCTGAAGTGGTGGGAGTGACGCTCACCATTTTGGCTCCACCGGATGCTCAGGCTGCAGAGATTGAGCAGGTGGTGGTGGATGCCGAACGTGCAGCCCGGGAGCTTGATATAGATATTCTGGGCGGCCATACAGAGGTTACAGACGCTGTATCCAAAATGGTGTTGTGCCTCACAGCCATTGGCAGAGTTAGGAAGGAAAAGGTAGTCTCATTTGCAAGCGCTCAAGCCGGAGACGATATAGTGGTTACCAAAAAAGCAGGCATGGAGGGCACAGCCATTTTAGCGCATGACAGAGAGGACCTGCTGTTGCGCCATTTTCCTGAGGAGCTGGTTCAAAGTGCCAAGGATTTTATAAACCACATCAGCGTCATAAAAGAAGGCAGGATTGCCAGCTCCTTTGGCGTACACGGGATGCACGATGCAACCGAAGGCGGTGTGCTTGGCGCTATATGGGAAATCAGCGAGGCTATGGGGAAAGGGGTTGAAATAGATGTAAGGCGGATACCCGTAGCTGCTGAGACCAGAGCTATTTGCCGTTTCTTCAATATAGACCCTTTAAAGCTTATCTCGAGCGGCTGTATGGTGATAGTGACGCCGAAAGGGGAGAAACTGGTTGAGCTTCTCAACGCAAACGGCATCGAGGCTGCTGTTGTGGGCAAGGTTATCGATGACAGCGCTAAATGGCTGGTGACCGGGGAGGAGCGCGCCCCTCTTGAACCCCCCGATGCTGATCAGCTATATAAAGCGCTGCGTTTTACATAAATCTTCTTCAAAGCGGAGTAGAAAGTCGGTTTTTAACGGATGTAATTTGTGTTATAATACTGATTGAACCTGCTATGGCTGTATTATACCGCACCAAGCGTCTAAATTTCAAAAATTGGTCTTATAAATCCGTCATAATTTGGGAATTTCATGATTATAATACAAAACGAAGAAATGGAGACGGTAAGCTATGATCTACAGCATGACGGGGTTTGGCAGAGGCAAGATAGAAGAACAGGGCAGAGAGATGTCTATAGAAGTGAAGACGTTGAACCACCGTTTTCTGGACATTTATGTCAAACTGCCACGTACTCTGTCGTTCCTTGAAGAGGATATAAGGAGCATGGTTCAGCAGCATCTGTCAAGAGGGAGGGTGGAAGTAACCGTAAATTATTCGAACCAGCGAAGCGATGTGGTGGACGTACAGGTCAACCAACCTCTTGTGGATGCTTATCTTGTATGCTTTAATAAACTGGCGCAGGAGCGTAACCTACCCAATGACATCTCTGTATCGTCGTTGCTCAATATACCAGATGCTTTTGTCGTCAACGAAGTGGAAGAAGACCAGGAAGCGCTAAGGCAGATGGTAAGGGCTCTGATGGAACAGGTACTCCAGGAAGTAAAGGAGATGCGCAGAAAAGAAGGAGAAAATTTAAAGAGCGATCTGCTGGAGCGCTTAAAAAAAGTGGAATCAATGTTAACCTGTATCGAGCAGCGAGCTCCTCAAGTTGTCGATGAATACCGTGAAAAGCTAAGAAACCGACTCAAAGACCTCCTTCAGGGTTCACACCTAGACGAGAATCGCTTTAATATGGAAGTGGTGTACTTTGCCGAAAGATGCAACATAACCGAGGAGATAGTAAGGCTCTTCAGCCATCTTGAACAGTTCAGGAAGGCTCTGGAATCTACCGAGCCTATAGGTAGGCGGCTTGATTTCTTGGTCCAGGAGATGATCCGGGAGGTCAACACCATCGGCTCTAAAGCAAATGATTTGACCATCGTTAACCTTGTGGTTGATATAAAGAGCGAGATCGAGAAGATAAGGGAACAGGTTCAAAATATCGAGTAAAGCTGAAAAGGAGAGTGGGGTATGAGTATTAAATTGGTCAACATTGGGTTTGGAAATATCGTTTCGGCTAATCGTCTTGTAGCAATTGTCAGTCCCGAATCGGCGCCTATAAAGAGGATCATACAGGAGGCGCGCGAGAGGGGGATGCTGATTGATGCCACCTATGGCAGAAGGACCAGAGCGGTCATAATCACCGACAGCGACCACGTTATATTGTCTGCCGTTCAACCTGAGACGGTAGCCCATCGCGTTAATGCCAAAGATAGTACCCCTTCCACCTCGACACTATCTGACGAAGAACAGGAGGAGTAAAGATAAGCAGTGAAGTTTACCATGTTCAATAAAGGGCTGTTAATTGTGGTATCGGGTCCTTCGGGTGCTGGAAAAGGTACTATCTGCAGCGCGTACCTTGAGAGAAATCCCCATGCCATACTTTCAGTGTCGGTGACTACACGAAAACCCCGTGTTGGAGAAAAGGAAGGGGTTAACTATTTTTTTAGGGACCGGGAAACTTTTCTCAGAATGGTAGAGAATGGTGAGTTTTTGGAGTATGCCGAGGTTTACGGCAATTACTACGGTACCCCCAAAAAATTCGTCGAGGAGAAGCTGGCTGCCGGCAGGGATGTTATACTGGAGATCGATATACAGGGGGCACTGCAGGTAAAGGAGCGCTTCCCCGAGGCGGTGTTTGTATTCATAATTCCTCCTTCCATGGAGGAACTCAAGAGGCGCATTGTCAAGCGTGGAACGGAGGATGCAGAAACCATCTACAGGAGATTTCGGAGCGCCTATGAGGAGCTGAACTATATCTCCCGATATAATTACGTTATCATAAATGACACGGTGGAGAGCGCCGTGGCCAAGCTGGAGGCCATTGTACTGGCTGAAAAATGCCGTGTTGATAGAAACAAAGAGCTTTATTTAGAGCTGACAGGGAGGGGTTGAAAGTGCTTTATCCTTCGTTAAATGATCTCATGAAGAGGGTTGATAGCCGTTATACCCTTGCTGTGGCGGTGGCAAAGCGTGCAAGGCAGCTGGTTGCAGGGGCCAAGCCTTTGATTTCGACACAGTCCAGCAAGCCTGTCACCATTGCAACCGAGGAAATAAATGAAGGCAAGGTACTATACAAACGGACAAAAGAAGGTATAAAGTGAGATGGATGGTGTAAAGGGTAAGAAAATCGTCATTGGTATAACGGGCGGGATCGCTGCATACAAGGCAGCTGAGGTTGTAAGTTCCCTTGTCAAAAAGGGAGCGCAGGTAAAGGTCATCATGACGGCACATGCCATGGAGTTTATAAAACCTCTTACGCTGGAAACCCTGTCGGGCAATCCGGTTTACTATGACA
>NZ_VSCO01000217.1:0-1855 GCF_047459465.1 Caldicoprobacter sp.
TTCAACCAAAAGGGAGGGGGACAAATGGAGAAGTTTGATTTGTATCGCGACATAGCCGAAAGAACTGAGGGTGATATATACATCGGGGTAGTGGGGCCTGTCCGGACGGGAAAGTCAACGCTTATCAAGAGAATCATGGAACTGCTGGTTTTGCCCAACATGGAAGACGGCTTTAAGAAGGAACGAGCAAAGGACGAGATGCCGCAAAGCGGTACGGGGCGTACCATAATGACCACGCAGCCCAAGTTTGTTCCCAACGAAGCGGTGGAGATCACCATAAAGGGGACGGCTAATCTCAAGGTAAGGATGGTTGACTGTGTGGGATACCTGGTCAAGGGAGCCATAGGGCATATGGAAGGCGATGGGCCGCGTATGGTTCGTACTCCCTGGTTTGACTATGACATTCCCTTTGAAGAGGCTGCTGAGCTGGGCACCAGAAAGGTCATTACCGACCATTCCACCATAGGCCTTGTGGTTACCACTGACGGTAGCATCACCGACATACCACGGGTAAATTACGTAGAAGCCGAGGAAAGGGTGGTAAGGGAGCTCAAGGAGCTGGGCAAGCCATTTGTAATAATTCTCAATTCCAAAAACCCCTCGGCGCAGGAGACCTTGACGTTGCAAAGCGCTTTGGAGGAGAAGTATGACGTGCCCGTTTTAGCCCTCGATGTTCTCAATCTTACCGTTGAAGATATACATAACATACTGAGCACTGTCCTGTTTGAGTTTCCGCTTACGGAGATACGCATTGACCTTCCCAAATGGGTTCAGAGCCTTGATGAGGATCACTGGCTTGTAAAATACATAGTCGACTACGTAAAGGACATCACCAGGGATGTACATAGAGTGCGGGACATCGAGGGGGTGGGCGGTAGGGAAGAACAGCTGGAGCATATAGAGCCGGCTAAGGTGAGCAATATAAACCTGGGAAACGGCAAGGTAGACATTAACATAGATGTCAAACCCGGTATGTTCTATAAGATACTGGGCGAGGAGTGCGGCTATCAGATTGAGGGCGATTATCAGCTGATAGGCCTGATGAAGCAGCTGGCTATAGCCAAGAGGGAATACGACCGGATCGCTGAGGCGCTGCGGGATGTCCGCGAGACGGGTTACGGCATGGTACCGCCTTCCCTTGAAGAGCTAAGGCTTGAAGAGCCGGAGATCGTAAAGCAGGGTAGCCGCTTCGGCGTGAGACTTAAAGCTAGCGCACCTTCCCTACACTTCATACGGGTGGATATTCAGACCGAGGTATCCCCTATCGTAGGCACCGAAAGGCAAAGCGAGGAACTGGTAAAATACCTGCTGGAGGAGTTTGAAAACGATCCGTCAAGGATATGGGAAACCAATATATTTGGCAAGTCATTGCACGAACTGGTCAAGGAGGGGCTTGCCAACAAACTCATGAGAATGCCCGAGGACGTCCAGTTTAAGATCCAGGAGACCCTGCAGAGGATTATAAACGAGGGAAGCGGAGGACTGATATGTATAATATTATGAAGGGATGTTGCCTGGAATGTTCCAGGAACATCCCTTTATCTTTTTAATCTTTTTAATTAATCTTTCGCTGCTGCTTTCCTTTTCTCCACTCTGCGTATTTTACCGCTGATTTTCCCAAAGCTTAATTTTCAAACCTGTCTACAGGTCAATTATTCGGAATACTTATACGATGTAGTGGACTTGTTTAATTGTTCATGCTCAGGCTTCCCCTTATGCTCAGGCTTTCCTTTCTTCAACATCAATTTGCCCATCATTTGTATCGGGCCACTTTATCGTTTTTATGTCGCTGTAACTGTTAGCTCATTTCTTCAGCTTATAATCTTCGATATGCAAATTTTCCCCACAACAGCGC
>NZ_VSCO01000218.1:0-1855 GCF_047459465.1 Caldicoprobacter sp.
GCAATGGAGCAACCTTTGCAGACATAAAGGATGGCAAGGCAGTGCTCAATTTGAGAGATCCAAAAGTGGTAGAGGCCTTGAACTTCTACTATGAACTGGCTAATGTAGATAAGATCCTGTACAATAAGTTTACCTACAGCGACAGCCCGCCGTGGGATATTGCCGCTACCATGTTCCAGGATGGCAAAGTGGCCATGTTCTGGTATCAGTACTGGAAGATAGATGACTTCAAGAATAACATGTCTGACGACTATGGCATTTTGCTGCCTCCGATCGGTCCCAGCGATCCAGATAAGAAATATAAGTGCCTTGTTTCCGGGCACAACTTCCAGACAATACCCAAGAACGTAAAGAATCCCGAAGATGTGGCATTTATTTGGGATTTATGGACAGATCCGTTCCCAGAGGACCTAGAGGATCCCGATACATGGATGGAAGCACACTTTGATAGGGTGCGCGATGAGACTTCCTTGGAAGTTCTCAGATACATGTATGACAACGAGTGCTTTGCTCCTATAGGGCTGTTTGGTGCCTGCCAGTCAGCAATCGAGACTTGGTGGGGAGCACAGGACGACCTGATCAAAGGAGAAAAGACCGTTGCTCAGATCATCGATGAGAAGTATGATGCCCTGCAGGCCGCTTTCGATGACTTCCTGGCTCAATAAAGATTGTTGACTAATGGGATGGATGGCGTGCAGCAGGAGGAGCTGTACGCCATCCCACTAAAAAAATCTTTAGTTAAGCTCTCTGTTGGTTAATATGACCCTATCCATATCAGCATGGAAATACAGGTGTGAATATGACAAAGCGTGTATGCAGTTTTTTATCTCTTTTAATATTGATCGGTCTGTTCTTAAATGGATGCACAAAGGTTCACGATGCGGGCCATGATGCTGAAAATCGGAGGAAAGGGGTCACGGGTATGAGCGATAATTTGACTGAAGATAGGTATAAGGATGGGGGCAACAATACATCCGAAGCAGATGGAATGAACGGGGAAGACCATTTCGATCCCAAATTTGAATTGCTTCTTGAGGCTGAAGACGTTGCCATCACAACGGGTAAGGTGCGGCCTGAAAGCACTTATCCAGACTTTTCAGGCAACGGTTATCTGGTGGGCATAGAAAGAGAGGAGGACACCGTCACTTTTAACGTTTCCGTGCCCGGAAGTGGGTTTTATGATTTAAACTTTATTAGTGCAAGCTGTGATGGATACAAGGAAAACAATGTGTATGTAAACGGGGAATTTGTAGGAGTAGCAAAGGTTGAAAGAACTAATTTTCAAGACTCTATTCTCAAGAGGGTGTATTTAAAAGCAGGTAAAAATGAAATAAAGCTGACCAAGAGCTGGGGTTGGATTCGATTGGATGCATTAAAGATAACCGCTTCTCCTCCGATTGACCAAGACATCTATAAAATATCGGCTCAATTGGTTGATCTCTATGCCACCGATAGGGCGAAAAAGTTGATGCAATTTTTAGTTGATATGTACGGTAAATACATAATTTCAGGGCAGTATTCGGATAAAGGGATAAACGGTCCTGAATTCAAAGCGATATATTCTGCTACGGGAAAATATCCCGCTATATTGGGCCTTGACTTTATAGATTATACGCCTTCGAGGGTGGCCCATGGTACGAATAGCAAGGCGGTTGAATACGCTATAGAATTTGACAAATTGGGTGGCATTGTGACCTTTTGTTGGCACTGGAACGCCCCTGAACCTTATCTTTACGATACATCAGAAAAACCATGGTGGAGCGGATTTTATACCAGGGCTACCAACATCAATTTAGAGACCATCATGAATGGTAAGGATCCTCAAGGTTATGAGCTGTTGTTGAGGGATATTGAT
>NZ_VSCO01000073.1:0-8983 GCF_047459465.1 Caldicoprobacter sp.
AAGGAATGTTAGCGTAATTGCCAGCGGCGACCTCTCGCATAGGTTGGGCCATGATGGGCCTTATGGCTTCCATCCAATGGGGCCTAAACTGGATAAGCAGATAGTGGCGCTTATTGAGAGGGGCCATGTTGAGGGCTTTTTCAATTTGGATCCTGTGATGGTTGAGGAAGGTGGCGAGTGCGGCCTTCGCTCCATTATTATAGCCATGGGGGCGCTGGATGGATATGAGCTGCATCCCAGGGTTTTATCCTATGAGGGGCCCTTTGGAGTGGGATACGGTGTGGCCATATTGGAAAAGGGCGAATTGAATTCCGCACGGCTTCTTGTGAACAGGCTATTTGAGAAAAAGCATCAGCGGATGCAAAAGGTGCGTCAAAACGAAGACCCTTATGTCCGTCTGGCCAGGCGTTCACTTGAATCATATATACGTACCGGCAAGGTAATCGAACCGGATGATGACCTTCCCAGAGAAATGTTGGACAATAGAGCTGGAGTTTTTGTTTCCATAAAAAAGGATGGACAGCTGCGCGGATGTATTGGCACCATCGAGGCTACCCGAAGGAATATCGCAGAGGAGATCATCTATAATGCTATAAGCGCTGGGGTACACGATCCGCGGTTCATCCCTGTGGATGAGAGTGAGCTGGAGGATTTGGTGTATTCGGTTGACGTCTTAAAGAAACCAGAGCCCGTCAACTCCATAGATGAGCTTGATGCAAAGAGATATGGAGTAATAGTTAGGAGCGGACATAAATCGGGGTTGCTATTGCCTGACCTAGAAGGGGTTGATACGCCTCAGCAGCAGATTGAAATTGCGCTGCGGAAGGCAGGAATACGTCCCGACGAAAGCTACACTATAGAGCGTTTTGAGGTGGAACGCCACAAATAAGATGTAACGACGCGGCTGTCACTAAAAGCCTTAGAAGGTGTAAGGAATATGAGGGAAGCGCTGTTTTATACCATGGAAGGGGACAAGATAAGATGCAATCTTTGCCCCCATGAATGCCTGATTCCGGAAGGGAAAAGCGGCCTTTGCAGGCAAAGGAAGCATGTAAACGGCACGCTGATAGCGGAAGGGTATGCAATGGTCTCTTCAATAGCCATGGATCCTATAGAGAAGAAACCTTTATATCATTTTTATCCGGGCAGCTTCATACTTTCAGTAGGTGGATTGTGGTGCAATCTTCGCTGTTCCTTCTGTCAAAACTGGCATATTGCCCATAGGGAGCAACCTACCGTATTTGTAGCTCCTGATAAATTGGTTGAAATGGCAATTGAACATAATAGCATAGGTATCGCTTTTACTTATAACGAACCAATTATCTGGTACGAATACATCCTGGATACGGCGCAGCTTTGCAAACAGAAGGATTTGAAGGTAGTATTGGTTACCAATGGCTTCGTCCAAGTTGAGCCTCTAAAGGATTTACTGCTGTATGTCGATGCTTTTAATATAGATGTCAAGGCGTTTAACGAGGAGTTTTACAGGAGGGTTTGCGGTGGCGAATTATCTTCGGTTAAGACAGTGGTGGAACAGGCTGCTGGGAAGGCCCACGTTGAAGTAACCACCCTGATCATCGGAGGTCTTAATGACGACAGAGCCGAAATAAGAGAATTGGCACAATGGCTGAGCAAGATCGATAGGAATATTCCGCTGCACCTTTCCCGGTATTATCCCAACTATCGCATGCAGCTTCCGCCTACTCCTGTCAATATTCTTTACGAGCTAAGGGATGTTGCCAGAGAATATCTGGATTTTGTCTATGTGGGCAACGTAATGGGGGCAGATAACAATACCTATTGTCCCAAATGTGGACATAAAATAGTAGAGCGCGGCTACTCCATAAAGGTGATGGGGCTGAAGGATAAAAGATGCGCCAATTGTAAAGCGCCCATCTCCATTGTCATGTAAGGTCTGCTTAAAGAGCAGCAACGCCATATAGGTCGACGGTAGTCTTTTAAAACCTATGTCAGTTGTTATATAATAGAAGGGTAACTGGCACGTCTATTGATTTGAGGTTGCAGCAGTTACAGCAGCTGGCGCAGTGATAAGGTTCCGAGGGGTGGAAACATGTGGGCCTGGCTCTCAAATCTTATATACTATATTAAGCCTTATTTTCAATTTCCTGATATTGTACGCCATGTTGTAGATATAGCGATTGTGGCGTATACCCTGTATAAGCTTATGCTGCTCATACGTGAGACGCGGGCGGAGCAAGTTTTAAAAGGATTGGCAATATTATTGTTTGCTACCTGGATGAGCAATATTCTGAATCTAAGTACTGTCCATATGATCCTCCGCAACACTGCGCAGTTGGGCGTAATCGCTTTGCTCATCGTCTTTCAACCTGAACTCAGAAAGGCTTTGGAGCAGATAGGCAGGGGTAGAATATTTGATAAGATGATGTTTCTTCAAAACGATGAAGACATCACCGAAATTATAGAGAGCATAGTGGGAGCCGTTCAAAATCTATCTTCTAGCCGTACCGGTGCATTAATAGTTGTCGAAAGAAAGACGGGACTCAATGACGTGGTGGAGACCGGAGTACGCTTGGATGCCAGGCTGACGAGGGAACTCTTAGAAAATATCTTTGTGCCCAATACACCCCTGCACGATGGTGCTGTCATAATACGGGAATCGCGTATAGTGGCTGCAGGTTGTTTTTTGCCCCTTACTGAAAACCCTAATTTGAGCAAACAGCTGGGTACGCGCCATAGAGCGGCATTGGGCATTTCTGAAGCATCCGATGCATTGGCTATAATCGTATCTGAGGAGACGGGCATTGTCTCCATTGCTAGTGACGGGAAACTAACCAGATATTTGGATGCGGAAGGATTGCGTAGCATCCTTGAAAAGATATATATAAAAGAAAGAGAAATAAAAACGTTTAGTTTAATAAAGCGGAGGGCAAAGGATGCGCAGTAAACTTAGCAGGAATTTTGCTTTAAAGCTGATCTCGGTTATTATAGCCATCATACTCTGGTTTATAGCCATAAGGGAACAAAATCCCGAAGTCACCAGAACCTATGATAATATACCGGTAAAAATAGAAAATGAGGATAAGTTTAAAGAGAGAAGACTTACGCTGGTAGATGATTTACCAACCGAGGTTAACATTTCAATAAAAGGCAGGGTACGGGATTTAGATAAGGTAGATGTCGAACAGCTACAAGGCATATTGGATTTATCTCAGATCAACGAGCCGGGAGAATATAGGTTGCTTATAGATATTAAAGGGCTTCCTTCAGGGGTTACGTTAAGGCGAAAGCCCGAGGTCGTCATTAAGGTCGATAATCTGGTTAACAAAGACGTTACCATTACGCCTGATATAGATATAAAAGAGGCTACAGGGTATTTGGTTTTTTCTCACAGCATAAAGCCCACAAATACCGTGGAGGTAACAGGACCCGAGAGCCTTATCAAGCGAATTTCCAGAGCTACGGTATCCTTGAAGCTGTCAGGAGTGTCCTCTACCGTTGAATATTCGTTACCGGTTTTGTTAATGGACGATAAAGGGCGAACTGTTGAGTCAAAATATATCAGCATTAATCCCAAATACGTAACAATAACAGTGCCGGTTTATCCCACCAAGGTGTTGCCAGTAAAGCCCAACATCGTTGGTGCTCCCAATGAAAATTATGAAGTGGTAAGCGTAGATGTCTATCCTCAGGAGGTAACGGTGAGCGGTGAGAAATCCATTCTGGAGAAGATGGATTCTATAAGTACTCAGATTTTAGATATAGAAGGAGCTACAGCTGATATAACGCAGACTTTGAAAATTCAAAAGTATGAAGGCATTATTATAGCGCCCCCCAGTCCCAGCGAAGTGGAAGTGGTGGTACGACTCAAAGAGAAAATCATCCGACGAAGCCTATTGGTGGATAACATTGAAATGGTCAATGTACCAGAGAACGGCGAGATTGAATTGGAACCCACCAGCGTTGAAATAGTTTTGGGAGGGCCGGCTACTATAATAAACAGAATTGATCCAAGTAGCGTCAGGGTGTACGTGGACCTTGCTAGTATTCCGCAGGGCGAACACTCAATGAAGGTTATGGCCGATATACCGCCAGGGGCTGAGCTGATAGAGATCAAGCCTGCTGAAGTGAGGGTTAACGTAAGATAAAAACAAAAGCCACCTCTTCTGTAAGGTGGCTTTATTTAGAAAAACTTTCGCATACCCGTTTCAAGTTCGAATTTGGCACGTAAAAGCACCTGATTTATTTCCTCAACCTTGACTGGCTTTAGAATGTAATCATATGCACCTACCCTCATGGCCTGGCGAAGGTACTCGAAGTTGTCGTAATTGCTGACAATGACGTATTTTATGTCGGGCCATCTTTTTTTTGCTGTTTCTATAAAGGTGATGCCATCCATCTTAGGCATGCGAATTTCAGTAAATATCACATGGGGTGATACGTGGGGAAGTAATGCCAATGCTTCTTCACCGTTATTGGCTTCGCCTACCAATTCAAAATCGTTTTCTACCCATCTTATTTTGCTGTCGATGTCTCTTCTTGCTTCGTAGCTGCTGTCCACCATCATGACGCGCAACACCATAGCCTTCATCCTTTCCCTCAGTTAGTGTTCATATCATACCAATTATAGCATTAATGTACTAACTTGAAAATCCGATTTGTTATAGTTTTAAATATAAATTTTAAAGGCTCGTTGTAAAATTAAATGCAACACCTAAAAAATTACGCATGTATCATTGATTTAATCCAGCTGGGTTTAAATGGGTTGCCGTTTAAAAGTTCGATGAATGATCCCCACATTAATGTACATTCTGAAAACTTCAAATGGTAGTCATAACAATCTTCTTGTTGTCTGCATCAATCCAGTATTGCCCTACAGAAGTTTGGCCTTCTTACAAGTTTGTGTCAGAAAAATACTTTCCTGTTGTTTCAAAATCATGGCGCTTATGATATAGGTATATCCATTAGCCGTTATTTTGTTATCGTGTGTGATATGAGGGTTTGGAATAAGGTGTATGTAATGCTTTATTTACATTTTTCACTGTGGGAAAAGTGTGGGAAAATCGTATGTGTAGGAAAAATAAAAAGCCCTGCAATGCCTCATATTGCAGGGCTTTGGTGCGCCTGGCGGGACTCGAACCCACGGCCTTTCGATTCGGAGTCGAACGCTCTATCCCCTGAGCTACAGGCGCTCACTCAACACAAATTATAGCATACCAGCAACGGTAAATCAACATTTGACTTAACAGTAGCTTAAATGACCTGTGGTTGTTGAACTTTTTTTTCGTTAAGCTATAATTAAAGGTATAATATGTTATTACCCTTTTAAGGCTATGACAGCAAACAGGTGAGACAAAATTTCTAAAGATGAGGAAATAAGCACAGGAGGGTTCCACATCTTTATGCCCATCATAGGACTTTATTACACTGTATTTTGGAGGGGTTGATGTGAATCTACAGGAGTTTAAAAATCCGTCGCCTACTTATCGCCCTGCGCCTTTTTGGAGCTGGAATGATAAGTTGGATAAAGAAGAGCTGGAGAGGCAGATAGACGAAATGGCTCAAAAAGGGTGGGGCGGGTACTTTATGCATTCCCGCGTGGGCCTTGTGACAGGATATCTTTCGCAGGAGTGGATGGAAATGGTTCGCACCTGTGCGCAGCATGCAGAGGCTACCCAGACCTTTGCATGGCTGTATGACGAAGACAAATGGCCTTCGGGGTTTGCAGGCGGCGAAGTGCCTACCGCCAATGAAGAGTACAGAAGCCGCGCACTGGTGCTGCTCAAAAAGGAGGAGTTGACCGAGAATGATACAGTACTTGCAGAATACGTCCATGAAGGCAATACCTATTACATATGCAAAAGGGTATCAACCTTAGGTAATCTTTGGTATAACGGTACTTCTTATGTAGACTTGATGAATCCTAACACAGTTAAAGCTTTCATCGAGTGTACCCATGAGCGTTATAAAAAAGCTTGCGGGGAATATTTTGGCAAATCAATACCTGGGATTTTTACTGATGAACCATGTTATCTTAGAGAATGGGAGTACAGCGTTCCTGCGCTCCCGTGGTCAGAAGGCCTTCCACAGTTTTTCAAGGATTTGAAAGGCTACAATATCGAGGAGCACTTACATGAGCTGTTTTTCGATGTAGAAGATTATCATAAAGTTCGTTTTGACTTCTTTGATGCCGCAACCCGCTTATTCCTTGAAAGCTTTACCAAACAGTACTATACGTGGTGCGAGGGCAACAACCTGAAAATGACCGGCCACTTTATGGCGGAGGATACGTTGGTTTCTCAGCTTCAGTGGATTGGCGCTGCCATGCCGCATTATGAGTTCATGCACTGGCCTGGGATTGATAAGCTGAGAAGGCATGTCGATCAGCTTGTTACCGTTAAGCAAGTTACATCGGTTGTGGATCAGCTGGGTAAAGAAAGGGCTCTTTGCGAGGCCTTTGGCTGTATAGGCCAGCAATCCAGCTTTTATCATAGGAAGTGGATAGCTGACTGGCAGGCTGTGCTGGGGATAAGCTTTGTAAACCACCATCTGTCGCTTTATTCCATGCGAGGTGAAAGGAAAAGGGATTATCCTCCCAACTTTTACTATCAACAGCCATGGTGGGATAACGAGAGGCAGTTTAGCGATTATATAGGCCGCCTATGCTATGCTGTCACTCAGGGCAAAAGGGATGTGGATATACTGGTCTTGCACCCCATTGCCAGCGTGTGGAGCGAATATTCACCGCTGCATAAGCACAACAATTATGCGATAGAGAAAGGCATATACGATGAGCCTTTTATAAACCTGTCCAAAGCTCTGATGGCCAATAAATTAGATTTCCACTACGGCGACGAAATAATTATGGAGAAACATGCAAGAGTAGCAGATGGCAAGCTCATCATAGGGCAGCACTCCTATTCTACCATAGTGGTTCCACCTGCTCTGACGTTGCGCTCTTCGACTATTAAGCTTTTAAAGGATTTTGCGCAGGTAGCTGGCCCAGACAGGCTTATATTCATGTATCCCATGCCCAAGAGGATCGATGGGCAAAAAGCTTCCATCGACTGGCCTGAGGGCATACACAGGGCTATAGCCATAAGCGACGTTATTTCCATACTTGATGGATATTATAAGGATAGGATTAGAATCATAGATGAGGCTACCGGGGCCAATGCCCATAAGATCCTATGCCATCAGCGGAATTTGAGCGATGGCAAAATGCTGCTTTTAGCCAATACCGATGAGAAACGGGAGGTTTGGGCAAAAGTCTCGATACCCGGCCAGGGTACGCCCTTCATTCTCGATTTAACCTCAGGTGAGGTATTCCGACTGCCGGCTGTTTTGAACAATGGTCGAATGGAGTTTAGGGCTAAGTTCTACCCTGCGGGGAGCCTCCTTGTGATGTTGTACGATGGTCAAATACCGGCAAAGCCGGCGCCAGCCTATCTGGACAGCGGTGTACAGCTGGTTGAGAATCCGGACGCATTGGCGTTTATAAGCAATTGGCAGGTGTCAGTTCTTGAACAAAACGTAATGCCCATTAACGATGTCACCTTGTATCTCGATGGCCAATTAGTGGCTCAGGATGAACCTGTTGTCAAAGTACTGCACAGCTGGTTTTACAAAGCGCCCGAAGGAACGCCCTTTAAAGCCGAATATGTCTTTGAAGTGGTAAATGTCCCGGAGGGTGAAGTGTTTGCTGCCATAGAGGTGGCCGAAAACCTGGATAGGATTACCTCCAATGGGATAGAGGTAAGACCACTAAAGATTAGGGGAGAGATGGGAGCCTTTGATTCCCAAAAGAGCTGGAAGGATGTGAGCTTTACCAAGGTACCCTTGACCGGTACGCTGATAAAGGGCAAAAACAGGTTGGTACTGGAAGGCAAGAAATACAACAACATAACCGGACCGCGGACGCATTTGCGTGTAGAAGATTTTAAAAACCATATGCCCACCGAGGTAGAGGCGGTGTACATTGTTGGAGACTTTGTGGTGGTGGATGATGATAAGGTAAGGTTTGCCATAGATGGGAGCGTGAGCAGGCCTAATGGCAATGACCTTACTAGCTCGGGATATCCGTTCTATGCCGGTAAAGCTGAATTTAAATCACGTGTGGACCTGAATCCCGATGCAATTGAAAAAGGGAAGAAAATATACTTAAAGATAAACGATGTGAAGGCTGCCTGTATCGAGCTCTATGTTAATGGTAAATATTGCGGCGTAAAATACTGGCGCCCATATGTGTTTGATGTGACCGAGTTTATCCAAGCGGGGCAAAATGAGGTAAGGCTGGTGGCAGCTACCACGCTTTTCAACCTCATGGGTCCCAATCGCATTGCAGGAATTGAGGACGTTCAGTTTGTTGGACCACATACCTTTATTGATTTTGCAAACTTTACAGAAAGGTATACACTGCTTCCATTTGGCATAGGGTCGGCTGTTGTAATGTTAGGATGACCTAGAAACGCGCGCATTGATATATGCAATGAAGTCTATAGTGAGATTTTGGAATAAACGGTGAAGTATGAGGGGGCAATAGCCCCCTCATTTTATTATGGTGGGGATGTTATAATTGCACGGTAAAGGGTTGGCTTTTTTGTAAGCTTTACTTTTACGTTAAAGAAGGTTAAAATATGAAAAAGGAAGCTATATCCAAAGGAAAGGCAGTGGGGAGATGTCTGCTAAGCAGTATGAGATACTCGCCCTTACCATGAGATACTGGTTCGTACTGCTCATTTTTTATATATTTGCACGCAGCTTATTTTCCACTGTGCGGTATCTAAGAAACGTCAAGTTGGCAGATGAGTCGACCGGTAACATCCCGTTTGTGCTGGTGCTGTTTAGCTTGTCGGCTTTTATCCTTTTGTCGTTAAAAGGCCAAGTAAACACTTTGACCATGTTGATGGGCATACTGGTGTGTTCCACCTTCTTGTTTCAATATTTGCTGTTGTATTACCTGTTTGGGGGCATAGATAGGTATTTGATGTTGATGGTCGATACC
>NZ_VSCO01000219.1:0-1828 GCF_047459465.1 Caldicoprobacter sp.
ATAGGTACATCGTTAACAATATTGCTCATGTGATTATGGATTTCCATTTGTGGGCAATATTAAGGAACTTATAGTAATGGTACATATGATATACATATATGGTTTAAACAAAACATGAGAGCTGCTGTCAACAACTGCGTTTGGCATATGCAACCGGTAGAGCCGACTATGTGTATTAGAACCACGTTTATCAATCTAATAGACCAGGGAAAACACACGATCAGGTATCTCTAATGGATTGACAGGTGCTTGATGCATTGTTAAAATAATGTTAACACTAAAAGGGAGTAGCTCTAAAGATAAGATCAACATGCTGGAGGGAATCCTCCTGGTCTTATCTGCTTTAACGTTTGTTAAAGCGAGCGAGACTTTTAGATTATCGGAATGTGACTGATAATCTAAAAGTCTTTTTTTATTGAATGAAAGGGGACAGAAAGTATATTGGACTGTAATGATTGGAAGAATTATGAGAAAACAGATCGATTTTTTTAATAGATATGCAAAGGAATGGAAAGAGGAGGAATGATATGATTCAGGAAATGATTTGGGCATTTTTATTGATTTTTGTTGCGGAAATGGGGGACAAGACCCAAATTCTAGCCATGGCATTTGCTACAAGATATCCAGTAAGAAAAGTACTGATGGGAATAGGGTTGGGAGTATTTTTGAACCATGGTCTTGCTGTCGTTTTAGGAAGCTATCTATCTCGGGTGGTTCCCATCAGAACCATTCAGATGATTGCCGGAGCTGCCTTTGTTGGATTTGCATTTTGGACGCTGAAGCCTGAAGATGAGGAAGAAGAAAAAGAGCAAAGGATGCAATTTGGGCCGATGATAACGGTTGCCCTGGCTTTCTTTTTAGGCGAGCTTGGCGATAAAACTCAATTGACGGCAATCACCCTATCAGCCGATGCTAAATATCCGGTGATGGTTCTGGCAGGAACCGTTTCAGGCATGATAGCCACCGGAGCTTTGGGGATTTTGATTGGTAAGAAGTTAGGCGATAAGATTCCGGAACTGGGTATTAAAATACTGGCGGCTTCCATTTTTATGTTCTTTGGACTTCAAAAGCTGTTTCAAACGGTACCTCCTCGATTTTTAAAATTATATACCGTGGTCCCATTCATCTGCATACTAGCTTTAATTACATATTTGATGGTGCGTTCATTGATTCGCAGAAGGCGTGCTGGGATGCAATCTAGCCTTGTGGCTACAGCAAAGCTGCTTCATGACTATTATCTGCATATGAAAGAGGATTTGGACCATATTTGTCTGGGACCGACGTATTGCGGCACGTGTGAGGGGAATCAATGCGTTATTGGACATGCAAAGGAGATAGTACAGGCGGCATTGGACAATCAAGAGTGCCAGGCGGTACCCCGGGGGAACGAGGTGGACCACTGGAATAAGCCTTTTACGGAAGAGGAGATTTTGGATTGCCTGGTGGATACCCTTTGGTTGATCAGCATCATTTGGGATGAAAAGAATTTGACTAATGCTCACTTCATCAGAAACCAAATGGAAACAATTCTCCTAGGTCAACCGATAAAAAGATTTGAAGATATTGATTCATACATCGAGGAAGTGAGAAAGGTGGATGCCGTGTTATCCGATAAAATTAGCAACATGTTTCGAAGAAGGAAGCCTGTAGGGGTCAGCAACATGTCTGCTTAAGGCATAGAAAAGCTAAGGGGTTGTCTAAAAAGGAGCGTTTGCGTTCATGCGCTCCTTTTAGTATTTTTGGCTAATAGCAAAAATAAATGAGGAATATGCCTTGTGCGCTGTATTTAGGCTGCAGCCGGGCTTTAGCTGTCCTGTTTCCATGAGGA
>NZ_VSCO01000074.1:0-8819 GCF_047459465.1 Caldicoprobacter sp.
ACCTATAAGGGATTGAAACATGATCCCGTAGATGAAAGAGAACGGGCTTTTATTTAGTTTTTAGACTACCTATAAGGGATTGAAACTTCCCTTCTCATCTCTTCCTCGGCCTCCGCCATTAGGTTTTTAGACTACCTATAAGGGATTGAAACCTGATCTTATGCTCTTCTTGCACCCAAGAATTAATCTTGTTTCTAGACTACCTATAAGGGATTGAAACTTGCTTTGTTTTTTGTTATTATTTTATGTTAAATATAGCAATTTTTAGATTTCCTCTATAGGTATTGAAACATCTAACTTTGCTTTTAATTTTGATAATTTTGATTTTATAGGGGAGTGAAACACCATCTATTAACTGCAATTGTTTGATGTCGAGCAGCTCTTTATCCTATCTTTAAGCGACAAAAACTACGAAGGTAATTATAATTTATTTTGTTACAGCTTTATTATGTTTGTAAATTCGAATAAGTATCAGTATTTACGGCTTTCTATTTACCAGAAAAGCAGCCTGTTTGTGGTTCACTTTTTTGCATGGCTAGTGTTAGGGAAGTTTTAAATTTATGTGATTTAAATATCTTCCGCAGAATAATCGATGGTGTGAAGATAGAATGGTATTGGCTGTTAATCTCCAGGCAAAGGTGGAATGATTTTATTTTAGCTAATATGAGGTTTTAGGGGTAAGGCTGAACTAAATTTTGAATGCGTGTAAATGGTAAATTGACGAATTATCGGAAGCTGTTTTTACTCTCTAAAGATAGGTCTGCTAATGAAGTTTTTGTATAACGTAATTTTACGTAATTTTTACAAGACATAAAAGGATTTTCTACATAAATGTAGAAATAATAACAAAAAAGGAAAATTCTTGAGAGGTGGAGAACACCGTGAATCCAAACGAAAAGGTTGTCTTGCTTTCTTTAATAGGTAAGGGAATAATAGAGAATGGAGGTTACAAAAAAGCAGGATACTATTTTGAAGAAACTGATGAGGTTATATACACATCTCTTTTCGGTGCAGCACTTTATAAGGTACTAAAAAAGTTGGGATATGACATTGTTCAATGGATAATATTTGGCACCAGGTACTCCAACTGGTCTGAGCTTGCAACTGTTTTAGAGGATGAAAATAAAGAGGAGATTGACGGTTTAGTTGAATGGTATATGAAAGTGTGCGAAGAAGAGAAAAAGGGGATTTCAGATCAGATGCTTGGACAGTGGGAGAGTCTGCTTTCCAGTAAGATCCCAGGAATAAGGCTTCTCCCGGTTGACCCATTAGATTATGATATATATATAAATACGTTGCTTAAAGAATTTACTGAAGAAAAATGCAAAGTGATGCTTGATATTACGCATTCTTATAGGCATATGCCTGTTATCCTTGCTTTTTCCATAATGGTCTTAAAGTACATAAAAGAAATTTCCGGTGTCAGCGTGTATTATGGAGCGCTGAACATGGGCGAGTTTATGAACGATATTCCGGCCAATGCCGTCCCGGTTCTCAAAATCGACCTGATTTCCGATTTAGTGTCAATGGTTGAAGGCTTGGCCACTTTTGATAATTCAGGCTATTTTGTGGACTTGTTAAACCTACTGGGCATAGAGAATACCGAAAAGACATATTTCTGGCTTGAGATGAATCGTCAGCCTCGTAGCCAGCTTAGGCAGATAACCGAAATGTTACAAAGCTTTTCCCGAGGAGATGACTACAAAGCTTCAATTGCCGGTTATTTAAATGATCAGCTTAAGCCTCTCTTGAGTTCTACTTTGGATAAAAGAATGGTGGAGCGAGCTAAACTGTTTTTCGGGAAGAAACAGTATTTAAAAGCCCTTATATTGCTGTATGAAGGCCTTGTAATTGGCATAGGAAGAAAGCACGGTTTCAATGACTATTTGGATTATGATGCGCGAGAAAAGATTAGGCAGTTTATTAAAAACAATGATAGCGTTCTATTCAGCGATGCTCAAAAGGAGACGTATTACAAATTGGAATATACGCGAAACGCCGCTGTACATGGTTCTCGAGCTAGAGGAACTCAGGATACCGTAGAGCAACTGGATAGCTTCGAACAGCTTTTTAAAGAAGCCGTTAAGTTGTACGAAGACATAGTTATTGATTAAAGATAATTAGAAAAGTTGAGGGTGAGGGGGCGGCATATGCTCAAATTTATCTCTTTGCTGGGTACAAACGCGTACCTTCCCTGTAATTATGTGATGGACAACCATAAAGTAGAAGATTGTTGTTATATTCAAGAGGCGCTTATCAAACTGTTAACCAGGAAAGGGTTGGAATTTGATTCGGTGCTTATTTTCACGACCGAAGGGGCATATCAAAGCAATTGGTTGCAAAATGCCTATAGCGCAAAATATAACCAACAAAGGCCGGGCCTTGAAAAGATACTGAAGGATATTTTTGCCCATGATCCCCAGCGTGTTAAAAACATACCTATTCCTAATGGCAATAGTGAAGAAGAATTATGGCAACTGTTTGACATATTTATGGACAACCTTGAAGAAGAAGATGAAATAGTATTAGACATAACACATTCATTTCGCTTTTTACCCATGCTGACTTTTATTGTCTTATGCTTTGCCAAGGTTGTTAAAAAATGTCAAATAAGGGGTATTTACTATGGTGCATTTGAGGTATTAGGAAGCTTGGACAAGGTAAAGGATATCCCAATAAATGAACGTAATGCTCCTGTGCTGGATTTGACGCCGTTTGCGATCTTATTTGAGTGGGTGATAGGGGTTGATCGCTATCTTAAGACGGGTGATGCTTCAATTATTGAGCAGTTAACCCGGCAAGAGAGCAGCAAGCTTTCGGAGCGTATCAATGAGGACATCTCTCAAAAGGAGCTTCCTCTAGATGCGGCTTCTCTTTTTAGAGACCCTCGAAATTTGAAAAAGCTGGCCAATGCGATGGCGCAATTCAGCGCTGCGGTTTTTACCTGCAGAGGGCAAGAATTATCCGAAAAAGCGTTGGAGCTAAAGGAGGCTATAGAGGAGGTTGTTGAAAGTAAAGCCTATAAGCACGTACAACCCTTAGCACAAATAATAGACCTGCTAAAGGAGCGTTTTGATAAGTTTGGTTCGGATGAGCATACAAACATGCTGGAAATTGTAAAGTGGTGCCTCGGAAATAATATGTATCAGCAGGGACTTACTATTTTGGAAGAAAGCCTTATAAGTTTTGCTTGCGATAGGTATGGGTTGGACAAGAGGGTTAAGGAAATAAGAGACGAGATAAATAGATACGCTCATAAGGTAGGCAATAATAAAGGGGTTGAACTTGTAAAGAGTTTGTTTGCAGATGAGGATTTAAGCGTTACCAGGGAATTTTATCAACTTCTGTATGATATATGCTACATCCGCAACGATATAAATCATGCTGGTTGGATGATGCATCCTGCTAGGGCTTCGGTATTCGAACAAAAATTAAAGGAGTTTCTAAATAAAGCTCAAAAAATCGTGGATTGCGGCAAAGCCGAAAGGCAAATGCTATTGATATTATCCCATGAATTGACAGATCCTCAAAAAATTCAGGCAAGGGAGAAGCTGGGGGTGACCCGGTTTGTACCATTAAGTTCTGCACTTCTTGAAAAATGGAGCAATGTTCCACCTAATTTGGATAACCTTGATGAATATTTAGAGGACATACTGAAATGGATTGATGATAATGCCAAAATGGGCGATTATGTCCTGGTTCAGGGGGATTACGGTGCTACCTTGATGGTGGTTTCATATTGTATAAAACGCAATCTAATCCCGGTGTACGCCACTACCAACAGGAGGGTGAGCGAAGAAAGGCAAGGGGATAGGGTAGTGAGCGTACGACAGTTTGAACATGTAGATTTCAGAAGATATAAACTCATTTAGCCTAAATTATGAAACGGGGAGATGTAGTGCCGATGGCTCAGCGTATGATGGGTGTTTTGGGACCGAAACCCATATCTCTCTCAGAGTTTAAAAGGTTGAAGGAACAGCTAGAAAATAAGATAGAAAATCCAGATTTTGATGTTAAAACTTTGCTGGAAGATTGGTGGGATGTTCCGTATTATTTTGATTTTGACCAGGATATTGAATGTTTACCGTCCATCAGAGATGCGGCCCATCTCTACGTACTGCTTAACTATTTATTGTTCGGTAGGTCTGGAACGCCTTTTGATAGAGGAAAATTCTACAGGCAATTTTTTAAAAATGGTACTGACAAAATAAAGGAATTCATAGCCAGTGTTGCTGCAGGGAAGCCAGCAAGCCTCGAGGATGATGTACAGGTGGACGTGGTGATGGGCTCAATTTACAAGATAAAGAAATATTTCCTTGAGAACAACCGGATAAAGGATATACGGGGTGCCAGCGCCATAATCAAGTATCTCAATGAAGAGGTGACAAAGAAATTTCTATCGTGTCATTTTATAGAAGAATGCGCACTGTATTGCGGTGGGGGCAATGTTTTAATGGTTTTGCCCGGGGGGCAAGGAGACAAAGCTTGTCGACAGCTAGAAAAATGCTTTTTCACAATTGCCCTGACAGCAAAAGTGGCGTTTGAGTACATATCTTGTAGCTTGAATGAGCTTTTTAGCGATTACAGAAAAAAGATAAAAGACCTGCATGATCGCCTGGAGGAAAGGAAAAAGATTAAGGTATACCCAATCAATCCCGACAGCGATTTGCAGGAAATAGTCATAGATGGCAAAAGAATAAACTTTGCCGGCGTTGAACGCTTAAGTTCCTGTGGAGAAGTTTGCAGGCTCTGCAACGTAAGGGATGCTAGATACGCTGTGGACACGGCCGAGGGTAAGATGCCGGCCTGTCCCTCGTGTATGAGAAAAAACGAAGTAGGTAGGATAGAGAAGGCTATATTTTATGAAGAATACGAGCGGATCGTTGGCATTCCGCCTAAACGGGATGTTGCCAGCATATCCGATTTAAAAGATAATCACGGCCATGTGGCGGTGATCTATGCCGATGGCAACAACATGGGCAACGTGGTGATGAACATAGGCAATCCTCTTCAGAACATGTATTTCAGTCGCAAGGTGGACTATATCACCAAACGATGTGTGTATAACGCTATACGGAAAGTAATGGGCGATAACGCCAGGTTTGAGGCAATTGCCCTGGGTGGCGATGATGTATTTATCGTTGTACCGGGGGATGTAAGCCTTGAGATTGCCAATGAGATAATAAATGGGTTTGATCAAGGCTTTGACCATCAAATCACCATGTCGGCAGGGATATGTATTGCCAAGCATACCACCCCCTTGCAGAGCATGCTTCAGGTAGCGCAGTCAAAGCTAAAGAGCGCAAAGGCTCTGGCCAGGAATTGGGGGATGAAATGCGGCACTGTAGACATAGAAGTGATAGAGAGCAATATAAGCATAGACCTATCCAGGTCTAGGTGGGCGTTGTTTCCCGCTGATAATTCAAAATTGACGAAGTTTATAGAGATAATTAAGCGCATGAAGGCTACTAAAGGGATAAAGCGCTCGCAGCTGTACAAGTTCAGACATGCCGCCAGGGAGTTGAAACCCTATGAATTCCAACTATTCTACGCTTATCAGGTGGCCAGGCTGTCGCAGGAATATAAAACGTTTGTTGAAGGCATAGCGGAGGTATTTGGCGTGGATCCCAGGCGGTTTAACGGCTTGATCGAAAAAAACGGTACAAATAAAGAAAGGCCGTTTTTATCGCCGTGGGAAGATATAGTGGTGCTTTGGGATTGCATTGGAGGGGGTGCGGGCGATGCAACTTAAAGAATATAGCGTGAGGATAGAGGTTAAAACGCCGTTCAATATAGCGTCGGGAGAGGCCGATGGCTATATACACAAAAGAACGGTACGTTTTAAGGGAAAGCCTTACATTCCCGGCAGCACTATAAAAGGTAAAGTGCGTAGCAACTTTTACAAGCTGGTCTTACCTGATCATAAGGAAGGCCCATGTGAATGCCCGTTGTGCAGCA
This sequence comes from Caldicoprobacter sp., assembly GCF_047459465.1. Classification (NCBI taxonomy): domain Bacteria; kingdom Bacillati; phylum Bacillota; class Clostridia; order Caldicoprobacterales; family Caldicoprobacteraceae; genus Caldicoprobacter; species Caldicoprobacter sp. Next base: position 5,959 of record NZ_VSCO01000074.1, read on the forward strand.
TCTTCGGTGGCCAGGGGTATAACCCATCGCGGATATACATAGACGATCTGATAATGGAGGAAAGCAGCGAAAATCGAGAGCCCGTTTTTATAAGGATATCCAGTGCTATCGATAGGTATAAAAGAACTGCTAAGCATGAAGCGCTATTTATTACGGAAGTGGTGAAACCGGCCGTTTTTATCGGCACCATAAAGGTTTATTTTGACGAGGAGACTTTGAAATACAAACAGGATTTAGAATTGGCCATTAAGATGATAGACAGCGTGGGCAGCGGTGGAAGCAGGGGTTACGGAAGGGTCAAGGTTTATCTGGAGGAGGTGACTTGATGAAGGTAAGGCTCAAGTTTATTTCCCCCTTTGTGGTAGGTGGGATAAAGCGAGTCTCAAATTATATTGAGAGCCTGGATTACATACCGGGCAATGTAGTAAGGGCTGCTCTTGCCAGATACATACTGAACAACTGCCCTTATTATGACCCTGATGAAGTGGTAATGGTAAATGGGACGTACAGGACAAACTGGGTGTATTTTAAGGATAACCCAAAGTGCAGCGACTGCAGGCTGAAAATGCTGTGCCAGAAATTTAGCGACATAAGAATCTCGTTTTTTTATCCCAAAGATGCGGTAGTCATTCCATCCACTTGGATGGTGTGTAAAGCAAATCCGCAGCACGGCTTTGTGGATTGCCTTACGCAGGAGTCCAGATGTACCAGGTGTGAGGGAGGTAGAGGAAGGGTAGAATTTGTCTCAGGGCTGCTGAAGGACGGCATAAAATACAGCGTGGTTAAAAGCTTTGTGACCAGAACGGCGATAAACAGATATACCGGCACTGCAAAGGATGGCTCGCTTTATTCTTTGCTGGCTGTTTCGGCTACATCGAAGGATCAAAATGGGAGATACGAGGAAAACGTATTTGAAGGTCATATGTGGGGAGTAGCCCCGCAGGATCTGAAAGCTATTGATGAACTTAGAATCGGGAAATATACGTCGGTAGGTTTTGGTAGATGCAGCGTAATCACGGAGGATGAAAGGACGGATATCTGTGACGTAGGTAGGGTTATCGCGTTGCTCGAGGATTTCAATGCCAAATACAAAACACACAATAAGATAAAGGAGGAAACCACAAGATATTTTGCCATCAAATTTACGTCGGATGCCAAATTGAATTTTGGGCATATCGATTTAGATGGGTATATGACCACTGCACAATACAAAGAGGCATGGCTTAAGGCTCTGGGTATAGATTTGGATATACAGGTAGAGAAAGTATATGCGGAGGTTTTCAATTTTAGAGGGTATGATACGTCGAAGGTAGGAGAGGACAAGCGTGAAAGTGCGGTTCATATGGTGGAAAAGGGGAGCGTAATAGTGTTTAAAACAAGTCTGGGGTTTGATAGGGTGGTTGAATATTTTAAATCCATAGAGGGGTTTGGAGAAGATACTCAAGACGGATTTGGAAAGTTTGAGTATCACACTGGGGGTGGATTTTAAATGACCGAAATGTTGCTTGATTTTGTAGAAGAGCTGGGGAAGAATACAAATTTTTGGCAAAGAAGTAGAATAGGAAGCAGCAATGTAAGGAAATTAGCTACTATGGCAGTAGACGCCAGTTGCTATAAGGAGTTTAGGCTATTCATGGAATATAAAAGGGGCAGAGGAAATGGCTGGGATAAAATTTTTTCCAATGATAAAGCGCTGGCTGATGTAATAATAGAATACCTTGATGAAATATACGAAAAATGCGGCAGGGATGATAAAAAGGCTTTGGAAGAGATCAGCAGATTTTTTGGCTATCTTTATTGGAAACTTAAAGCATTGAAGAAATAAGGGGGATGAAGCCGGTGATGCTCCTCGATCGTTTTTATAACAAGTATATCATAAAGGGTACATTGGTAGCCGAGACGCCTATCCACATAGGGGCGGGTGAGGAGAGTTTAGATCCCATACAGACCGACAATTCGGTAATTAAGGATGTGAACGGCAAACCGTATATACCGGGCAGTTCAATCAAAGGGGCTCTGAGGAGCTACCTTGAAACACTGCTTTTGAGCGGGGTAGACCAGAGGTTTAAAGCTTGCCTGATAGTCAATGATCCGTGTTTGGGCGACGAAGATGAGGTGGAAAAGATAAAAAGGATTTACCAGGAAGAGAAGCGCGACCGGGATTTGGACCTCATAGTAGCCGAAGAAATATACAGGAATTTGTGCGATGTTTGCAGAATATTTGGCAATCCCTATTTTGCTTCCAAGCTGAAGGTGGATGATTGTACGCTTAAAGGCGATGCTCATCTTAGCATACGGGATGGAGTGGGGATAGATAGGGATACGGGAACTGCTGCCGATGGAAAGAAATACGACTTTGAGCAGGTGGATGCCGGTGCTCAATTCGAGTTTTGTATGTCAGTGGATAATCTGGAGCCGGAACATGAAGAGCTGTTAAAGCTCATGGTAAAGGTGCTTGAAAGCGGGCAGCTGAGGGTTGGGGGTAAAACCTCGGTAGGCCTGGGTTGCATCAGGCTTATAGATACCAGAGCATATAAAATAGAGCCGACAAATTTTAGAAGCTATCTCATGGAAGGCTTGAAGGAAGAAATGAGGTGGCAATATGTTTAGAAAGTTGTATAATGAGGCGGTCATATCTTTTGAGCTTAAGACGGTAAGCCCTTTATTTATCCGCTCGGGACGGGAGGATCAGCTGAACCCTACTGCAGCAGATAATACCTTTATTACCATGTATCGGGATGGAGAACCGGTGCCTGTCGTGCCGGGTTCGTCCTTAAAGGGCGTTTTCAGGAGCTGCGCCGAGCAGTTGTTGCCGGGAAGCTGCGATATATTTAGAAATCCGTGCGCTAATAGGATTAAGG
>NZ_VSCO01000220.1:0-1800 GCF_047459465.1 Caldicoprobacter sp.
GCCATGTTAGCCTGAGCCCCTGAATGGGGCTGAACGTTGGCGTGCTCAGCTCCAAAAAGCCTTTTTGCCCTTTCGATGGCGATGCTCTCCACCACGTCAACAAACTCACAACCGCCATAATAGCGGCGACCGGGATACCCTTCGGCATACTTATTAGTAAGATGGCTACCCATGGCTGCCATAACAGCCAAGCTGACAAAATTTTCTGACGCGATGAGCTCTATGTGGTCCTGTTGCCTCTTGAGCTCATTTTCCATGGCCTGCGCTACTTCAGGATCAACGTTGTATATCTCCTTCAAATCAACCATGCTACAAGACACCTTCCTTAATTAAAATGGATTTATTGAATATTTATACAAATAAAAGGCCGTCCAAATTTTATATCCATTATAATGATAACTTGGAAAATTGGCAAGTTTTTTGCAAAAAAAAAGATCGGAAAATCCGATCTTTTTATAAAACGGTTTGTATTATTTTTTCAAGCTCGGCTTTAGGCCTTACGCCTACCAACTGGTTTACAGCCTCGCCGTTTTTGAAGAAGTACAGGGTAGGTATGCTCATAATCCCATATTTTTGAGCCAATTGCCCCTCATCATCCACATTTACCTTACCAACCTTTATCTTTCCCGCGTATTCATCCGCCAACTGATCGATGATGGGTGCAATCATCCTGCACGGTCCACACCAAGGTGCCCAGAAATCCACCAGCACCGGTATGTTGGACTTCAATACTTCGCTCTCAAAGTTCTCAGCAGTTAACGTAATGACATTTTCACTGGCCATATTCAACTCCCCTTTCTCATTTATTATCTTTATTATTATTCACATTTAATACAGCTACCATAGTAGGTGTAAAATTGTTGCTCCTTTTAAAGACAGGGTCGAGAGTGCGTATGAGCATAAATGCCAATCCGGTAAAGGCAAGTCCCAGTACCGCTCCTGCCAGCTGCCGGTCCACTGCCAGGTATCCACCCAATACATACCCCACAATCACCCCCAGAATCAATGCAGCCAGGGGTATCAAGTAGGTTATGGCGGAGGCCTTGAGCAAATGCACCGATTCTATGGACAGCTCCACCATATCACCGGGCTTGGCATTCAGGCTATTGGGTAGGGTGAGCAGCATCTCATCAGAGCTGGCTCCCAATCCGCAGGCCCCGCAATGCCGGCATGCCGAGCTCCTCTGGATGCGCACTATTGCTCTATCGCCTTCTACTCGAATTACTTCTCCCACTTCCCTCATCCTGCATCATCCTCATCTGCACAAAGTTGTATAGATACACCCCCATCGACTAGACACAAATGTTAAACAAGCCATCTATATCCCTTTGTGTTGCGTCATACTGCGACGTAAAGCGAGGTCCAGCTGCGCACTTCAGGAATACCGTTGGGCTCTAACCGGCTTTCCTATACGAAACGGCCTTCTAATTAAACCAGTCAAGCTTTAATCTGCCACTCGTCTCCTTACACCAAAAGATTTAGACGCATCGGGGCCAATCGATGAGGTCCTTTACCACTTCGCTGGCTATGATAAACCCCACCACCGGTGGGACGAAGGAAATGCTGCCCGGCGGATGCTTGCGCTCCTTCACTTGAGCGGTAGAATCCCCTGCCTTTCCCATCACCTCAGGATGGCCAGCAACGGCAGAATCGGTAGAAGTATACCGCGGCTTTATGGGTGGCTCGGTGGAATACACCACCTTCAAGCTATCTATGCCCCGCCTTTTTAGCTCACGCCTCATGACTTTAGCGATAGGGTCCACAGAGGTCTGGTATATATCCGCCACTCTGAAAGCGGTT
>NZ_VSCO01000075.1:0-8792 GCF_047459465.1 Caldicoprobacter sp.
ATGTTGACCGATGTGCCGGGGATTTCCGAAAATCTCCTTGAGGCGTGCGTTACCTACAGCAACCAGGCCAAAATAAAACGGTTGGGCGTAAAGCCTGAAACGCTAGAGGCTTATGGTGCTGTAAGCCCCCAGACAGCACAGGAAATGGCTGAAGGAATATTAAAAACTAGCGGAGCCGATATAGGTCTTGCAGTGACGGGTATAGCCGGTCCGGGCGGTGGAAGCCCTGAAAAGCCTGTAGGGCTGGCATATATCGCTATTGCTGCAGGTAACCATGTAGAAGTAAACCGCATATATAACCAGGGGAACAGAAAGCGGATAAAGCTGTCCACTGCCAATACAGCTCTGGATCTGTTACGCCGAAAGCTGCTTAAGCTTTGAGATGGCCATTGCTTTTAACGCTTGACCCTTCCTATGGATTGCATTATAATTGAATTAGAACGTGTGTTCGAAAGAATACAGAGAGGCAGGTGAATATCCGGCTCAAAGAGCCGGACTTGAGGTCATGGATAAAGCTAAAGCGCTTGAGATGGCTATCAGCCAAATTGAGAGGCAGTTTGGTAAGGGTTCAATCATGAAGCTGGGTCAATCCAGCCACATGAATGTAGAAGTAATACCCACAGGCGTGTTGAACTTGGACATTGCGCTTGGAGTGGGAGGATTGCCGAGGGGAAGGGTAGTGGAGATATTCGGTCCCGAATCCTCGGGTAAGACGACAGTGGCGCTGCACGTCATTGCCGAAGCACAAAAGATGGGCGGCATAGCTGCATTTATAGACGCCGAAAATGCCTTGGATCCCCATTATGCCAAAAATTTAGGGGTGGACATAGATAATTTGCTAGTCTCGCAGCCCGACACCGGGGAGCAGGCTCTTGAGATCACCGAGGCCCTGGTGCGCAGCGGAGCCGTTGATGTAATCGTGGTTGACTCGGTAGCAGCGCTGGTGCCGCGTGCCGAATTGGAAGGCGAAATGGGCGATGCCCATGTTGGCCTGCAAGCTAGGCTGATGTCACAGGCCCTGCGCAAGCTATCGGGAGCTATAAACAAATCACGAACAGTTGCTATTTTCATAAATCAGTTGAGAGAAAAAGTGGGCGTGACGTTTGGTAACCCCGAAACTACGCCTGGAGGAAGGGCGCTTAAGTTTTATGCTTCTGTGCGGCTGGATGTGCGGCGCGTGGATACCATAAAGCAGGGTTCTGAACCCATAGGTAGCCGTACACGGGTAAAGGTAGTAAAGAACAAAGTTGCTCCTCCTTTTAAAGAAGCGGAATTCGACATAATATACGGACAGGGTATCTCCAGGGAAGGCAGCATACTGGATCTGGCTTGCTCCATTAATATTGTAAATAAAAGCGGTGCTTGGTATTCGTATGGCGATATAAGGCTCGGACAGGGGAAGGAGAATGCCAGACAGTTCCTCAAGGAAAACCCCCATATAGCGGCTGAGATTGAACAGAAAATCAGGGAAGAGTTTAAATTAGGGCAAGTGATAGAACTTCCAACTTCCTCCAGCCAAGATGAGATAGAATAAATGGCGGCGGTTTAAGGAGTTTTACATCCTCAATTGTTGACATGAATAAGTAAAAGATATACAATTAAAGGTAAGTAGTTTACACCTGATCCTTGTATAAATTCATAGAGAGTATTGATGTATCCAACCCAATGCCCGCTGGACAAACGAGGTAAACGCAGGAAGTTCTTTGTCTCAGCGATGCTCCATTGAAGTAGCGAGGAGGTGTCCATAAATCCGTGGCAGAGATACTACTAATGGGATTTGCCCTGGTAGTAGTAGCCATTGGAGCGGGCGTCCTGGGATACAATTACCGAAAGCGGATTGTAGAGGAGAAGATAGGCAATGCCGAAGAGGCCGCTAGAAAGATCGTTGAGGAGGCTAAAAAGCAGGCTGAAGCACTAAAAAGGGAGACCTTACTTGAGGCAAAAGAAGAGATTCACAAACTGCGAAGTGAATTTGAAAGGGAAACTCGCGAAAGGCGAAATGAAATTCAAAGGATAGAACGCAGACTCCAGCAAAAGGAAGAAGGCCTTGATAAAAGAGCTGAAATTTTGGAACAAAAGGAAGAAAGCCTCAATAACTTGCAAAAAGAAATTCAGAGGATGCGTGAAGAGGTTGAAGAGCTGCATAAGCGCCAGGTAAGCGAACTAGAACGCATCGCACAGTTAAGCCAGGATCAAGCTCGAGAGATATTGCTTGGCAACGTAGAGAAGGAACTTACCCATGAAATAGCCATGAAGATTCGAGAGTATGAGAACAGGCTGAAGGAGGAGGTCGATAAGAGAGCTCGCGATATAATATCGCTGGCTATTCAAAAGTTCGCCGCTGATCATGTAGCTGAATCAACCGTTTCGGTTGTAGAACTCCCCAATGACGAGATGAAGGGGAGGATTATCGGGCGAGAAGGGCGCAATATTCGCACTTTGGAAACGCTGACTGGGATCGATTTAATAATCGATGATACACCAGAAGCCGTCATATTGTCGGGATTTGATCCTATAAGAAGGGAAATTGCCCGCATCGCCCTCGAAAAACTCATACTGGACGGAAGAATACACCCGGCTCGCATAGAAGAAATGGTAGAAAAGGCCAAAAAAGAGGTTGAAAACCAGATACGCGAAGCAGGTGAGCAGGCCATATTTGAGGTTGGGATACATGGAATTCATCCCGAGTTGGTCAAGTTGTTGGGTAAGCTGAAATACAGGACCAGCTATGGCCAAAACGTGTTGAAACACTCCATTGAGGTAGCTCACCTGGCAGGTATTATGGCTGCTGAGCTGGGAGCCGACCAGAAACTTGCTAAACGGGCTGGTCTGCTACATGATATTGGGAAAGCGGTGGACCACGAAATGGAAGGTTCTCATACTCAAATCGGAGCTGACCTGGCTAAAAGATATCGCGAAAGCGCTGATGTGGTGCATGCCATAATGGCTCACCACGGCGATGTAGAACCCAATACCGTTGAAGCTATACTGGTACAGGCTGCAGATGCTATTTCTGCAGCAAGGCCAGGAGCCAGAAGGGAAACTTTGGAGGCTTATATCAAGCGGTTAGAAAAGCTAGAAGAGATTGCCAATTCCTTTGCAGGAGTGGAAAAATCCTTTGCAATCCAGGCAGGACGCGAAATTAGGATTATAGTAAAACCTGATAAGGTAAGCGATGACCAGGCGCTCTTAATGGCTAGGGAAATAGTAAAGCGTATAGAAAAAGAGCTTGAATACCCAGGGCAAATAAAGGTCAATGTTATTAGAGAAACTAGAGCCATTGAATACGCAAAATAAGGTGTGGCATATATAGTCACACCTTTTTAAATTTTTGGGGTTCTTCATTATTATATGTTTTTAAACAAGAAAAATTTACATTCCAAAAGAAGGATTTTTTTAATAAATGTAGAATAATACGAAATAGAAAATCATTCAAAACAAAAAAGCAATAGGGGGTCAAACCATGGAGGTATTAAAGGTATCAGCTAAATCCAATCCTAATGCTGTCGCAGGTGCGTTAGCAGGGGTCTTACGCGAGCGAGGATCAGCCGAACTTCAAGCGATAGGGGCAGGAGCAATTAATCAGGCAGTAAAGGCCGTAGCCATTGCGAGAGGTTTTGTAGCACCTAGCGGCGTAGACCTAATCTGTATCCCCGCCTTTACCGACGTCATAATCGATGGAGAAGAGAGAACAGCTATAAAGTTGATTGTAGAACCTCGATAAAACCTACCGCAAGGTAGGTTTTATTTTTTGCCCGTAGATTTACAGTCACCCCCCATCGGCATATGCTGAAAAGTAGAAGCTTACTCTATTTTCATGTTTATTGAAAACTGGGGGGTTGAGAAGAGATATGCATAGTCCATTTTTTGTTATTGACGGCCATTGCGATACCATAAGCAAGCTTGATGACATAGGTGCTATAGAATGCCCGAACAATAACCATGTTTCTATCTCGGGGCTATATGCAGGTAGGGTGGGCATTCAATTCTTTGCCGTATGGATGGACCCGTCGTTTACAGGCAAATACTTCCACATGGGGCTACAGCGCATTGACAGATATCAAAGGATGCTCGATAAGTATGTTGCCTATTTCTATCCCATATTGCGTTTTAATGATGTAGAGGATGCGCTTGAGGCAGGCAAAATCGGTGCCTTGTTGACGGTAGAAGGTGGTGAGGTGCTGGAAGGGAATTTTTCTAATTTAGAAGTGCTTTACAGCGCAGGAGTCAGGCTTATGACCCTTACCTGGAACCGTAGCAACCAGATAGCAGGCGCTGCGATGGATACCCATAACCGATATGGCCTCACACCTTTTGGCAACCAGATAATAAAGGGCATGAACGATATGGGAATGATAGTAGATGTATCCCACGCGTCCGAAGAAGCTTTTTGGGATGTTATGGAAGTCTCCCAGCAGCCTGTCATAGCTTCCCATTCAAATGCCAAAGCCATTTGTCCCCACCCGCGAAACTTGAATGATGAACAGATCAAGGCAATTGCCTTAAAAGGCGGAGTCATCGGCATAAACTTTTATCCTCCTTTTTTAAGCAAGAGGGGAGATGCAGGAATTGCAGATATAATAAGGCATATAGAATACATTGGCGGTTTGGCAGGGATAGACTGCATAGCATTTGGTTCCGACTTTGATGGCATCGAAAGCCTGCCGCAGGGGATAGAAGGCCCACAGAGTTTTCCCCATATAATAGAAGAGCTGCTTAGACTAAACTACAGCGAAGAAGACGTGCGCAAAATATGCCATAACAATTTTTTACGCATAATGGAGAAGATATTAAAATAGCAAACACATTGGCCAAAAGGAGTGCTGCACATGGTCTGCTGCTTTGATGCACAGAAAAAACACGAGTGCTTTGTCGACCTACATACCCACACCACGGCTTCCGACGGACTACTGACCCCATCACAGCTGGTCGCCCAAGCCTTACAGGCAGGCCTTATGGCGATTGGCATTACCGACCATGATTCCACCGACGGTCTAAGAGAAGCCATAACAGCAGGAGAACGGCTGGGAGTACAAATAGTCCCGGGTATAGAGCTCAACACCAAGGCAGATGACGAGGAGGTTCACATATTGGGCTATTATATTAGCTATGACCTTCCCTGGTTTCAAGATATGCTTGCAAATCTACGCCATGCCAGATGGGTACGAGGCAAAAAGATGGTTGAAAACTTAAGGAGGATATACAATTTCGATATATCTTTTGAAGAGGTAAAGAAGGAAGTAACCCAAGGGGCTGTGGGAAGGCCGCACATCGCCAGAGTATTGGTTAAGAAGGGTATAGTGAAAGATATCGCAGAAGCTTTTGAGAAGTATATTGGAACCCACTGCCCGGCTTACGAGCCCAGATACCATCTGACGATTGAACAAGGCATAAAGCTCATCAAAGATGCGGGTGGAGTGCCTGTGCTGGCGCACCCAGGTTTGCTAAAGGATCAAAAACACGTCACGCTTGCCATAGAGTTTGGTGTCAATGGCATTGAAGCAATACACAGCAAACATACCCCCGAGCAATGCGAGCATTACAGGAGGTTGGCCCATGAGCACGGCCTTATCGTAACGGGCGGCAGCGATTACCATGGTGAAAAGGGAAAGGATATGCCCCAGTTGGGTGACATAAAGATGCCCTGTAGCATCATAGAAGACCTTAAAAGGATGGCACATGTAACTAATAGGCTCACACAATCAGTATAATGAAAATAAAATGAATAAAGGCATAGACGATAATGCAAATTCATGATATAATACATGACAAAATGATGGATTATTTTTTTAATCTTTCATTTGAGGAGGAATATAAGTTGAGGCTGTCATCGAAAAGTACTTCTATTTCGGGGTCTCTGACACTTGCCATTGATGCCAAGGCAAAAAAAATGAAAGCTGACGGTATGGATGTTGTAGGATTCGGAGCGGGTGAGCCAGATTTCGATACTCCATCTTTCATTAAAGAAGCGGCAAAAGAGGCTCTCGATCGAGGCATGACTCGATATACTCCTGTGGCAGGAATTGCCGAGCTTAAGGAGGCTATATGCCGTAAATTTAAAGAGGATAACGGCTTGGACTATAAGCCAAGCCAGATAATCGTATCCAACGGTGCAAAGCACTCTCTGTATAATGCCTTTCAGGCCATACTCAATCCAGGAGATGAGGTCATAATACCATCGCCCTACTGGCTAAGCTATCCCGAGCTGGTAAAACTTGCCGATGGTGTGCCGGTTTTTGTCCAAACCAGAGAAGAAGACCACTTCAAGCTTAGGCCTGAAGATTTAAAAAAAGCCATAACTCCTAAAACCAAGGCTTTGGTCTTAAACACTCCCAACAATCCGTGTGGTTGCGTATATGAACCCGCTGAGCTTCAAGCTATAGCCGAAATAGCTGTGGAAAGTCAGCTATTTGTAATATCGGATGAGGTATATGAAGCGATGGTATATGATGGATTACAGCATGTAAGCATCGCTTCTTTGGGACCTGAGATAAAGGATTTAACCATCGTAGTAAACGGAGTGTCAAAGACTTACGCCATGACAGGATGGCGAATAGGATATGCAGCTGCCCATGAAGAAGTGGTGAAAGTGATGTCCAACGTACAGAGCCATACCACTTCTAACCCCAATTCCATAGCGCAATACGCCAGCCTGGCTGCTCTGAAGGGACCTAAAGACCAGGTCAAAACCATGGTAGCAGAGTTTGACAAGAGAAGGAAATTCATGGTCGAAAGGATCAATTCCATACCCGGTTTATCCTGTAATATGCCAAAAGGTGCGTTTTACGTGTTGCTGAACATAAGCCAAGTGATAGGTAAAAGCTATAAGGGCAGGCGCATAGATGGATCTCTTTCCTTTGCAGATGCGTTGCTGGATGCACAGATGGTCGCGGTGGTACCAGGAATAGCTTTTGGTGCTGACAATTACGTAAGGCTGTCATATGCTCTATCCCTGGATAATATAAAGAAGGGGCTGGATAGGATAGAGGCTTTTATCAAGGAACTGGAGGACTAAGTTAAAGCAATAGGGGGGGAGTTATATTATTCCCCTCTTTTTTAATTGATTGTAGCGTTAGAGAAGACTGTTTACACTTACTAAACAGCAAGCACGCCATATGGATTTTATACCAAATGTAGGAATGTTATTGGCTTAACCCAGCATAGACGATATGGTTGATTAAAAAATGCGATGTTGTGGCAGGAAAGTCCCTATTTGGCGTCGAATTTTGTAATAAATGATAAAATTTATCGTAAAATATCGTAAAATAGAAGGGGTATGCGTTATGGAGTCGCACCAAATATATCAGAATCCGCTCGTAACCAGATATGCTTCAAAAGAGATGCTGGAGAACTTCTCGGACGACAAGAAATTCAGGATTTGGCGTAGACTATGGATAGCCCTGGCCGAAGCCCAAAAAGAATTAGGGCTGAACATCACGCAAGAACAGATAGATGAGATGAAAGCCCATCAGAGCTGCATTAACTATGACGTGGCACAGCAAAAGGAAAAAGAGGTACGCCATGACGTCATGGCCCACGTTCACGCATACGGGGAGCAGTGTCCCAAGGCAAAGCCCATCATACACCTTGGTGCCACAAGCTGTTACGTTACCGATAATGCCGATATTCTGATAATGATGGATGGGCTCAATATTATAAAGAGCAAGCTCATAACCTGCATGTACTATTTATCACAGTTTGCGCTGAAATATAAGAATATGCCAACCCTGGGATTCACCCATTTTCAGCCGGCACAGCTCACAACGGTGGGAAAGAGGGCATGCCTATGGCTTCAGGACCTCATGCTCGACCTGGAAGAGTGGGAACAGGTGTGGAGCAGCATACGGCTTCGCGGAGTTAAGGGCACCACAGGGACCCAGGCTAGCTTCCTCACGCTATTTGACAACAACCATGAAAAGGTAAAGCTCCTCGAAAGAAAAGTCCTTGAAAAGCTGGGTTTTGAGCGCGCCTATCCGGTTACTGGCCAAACCTATCCGAGGAAACTGGATAGCAGAATATTGAACCTATTGAGCTCCATAGCTCAAAGCGCATATAAATTTGGAAATGATCTGCGCTTGCTACAAAGCCTCAAAGAACTGGAAGAGCCATTTGGAGAAAAACAAATAGGCTCATCCGCCATGGCATACAAACGAAATCCCATGAAGGCTGAAAGAATGTGCTCCCTGGCAAGGTATGTGGTGGTCAATGCCTTAAATCCGGCTATCACTGCTTCTACCCAGTGGCTGGAGAGGACGCTGGACGACTCGGCCAACAGGCGCATAGTCATAGCCGAATGCTTCTTGGCTGTGGATGCCATCTTGAACATATATATCAACATAGTCAGCGGCCTTGTGGTATATCCAAAAGTCATTGAACGGAGGATTAGGGAGGAACTGCCCTTTATGGCAACCGAATACATCCTCATGGAAGCCGTAAAGAGGGGTGGAGATCGACAAGAGCTGCACGAAAGGATCAGGCAGTACTCCATGGAAGCTGCAAGGAGAGTTAAGGCTTTAGGAGAGGATAACAACCTCTTGGAGCTCATAGCCAACGATCCTGCCTTCAGGTTGAGCCGGGAAGAGATAAAGCGCATAATGGATCCCCGCAACTTCGTGGGGAGAGCGCCCCAGCAGGTAGAGGAGTTCATATCACAGCATATAAAGCCCATACTGGAGCAAAACCGGGAACGGATTATCGGTAATGCTGAGCTAAAAGTATGATCTCTTGTAATATTACACTTTACGGTTATAGACGAAAATGAGATCAAATTTCTTCCAACTTTATAAATATAA
>NZ_VSCO01000076.1:0-8775 GCF_047459465.1 Caldicoprobacter sp.
GGGCCGGCCAGGGTTTTTGATTCGGAAGAGGAAGCCTTTGAAGCTATACTGGGTGGTAAAATCAAAAAAGGGGATGTGGTGGTCATACGCTATGAAGGGCCAAAGGGAGGCCCCGGAATGAAGGAAATGCTGTCGCCGACATCGGCTATTGCGGGTATGGGACTTGATAAAGATGTGGCTCTTCTTACCGATGGGCGCTTTTCGGGTGCTACCAGGGGTGCCTCCATTGGCCATATATCTCCAGAAGCAATGGAAGGCGGCCCTATCGCGGTGGTGCAGGAAGGGGACATCATAAGCATCAACATTCCAGAGGGCAGGTTGGATATAAAGATAAACGAACAGGAGCTCAAGGAGCGGCTGGCAAAATGGAAGGCGCCTGAGCCAAAGGTGAAACACGGCTATCTGGGAAGGTATGCCAGGTTGGTCACTTCGGCCAGTACCGGCGCCGTGCTTAAGAATAAGTAAAAAAAGCTGCAAATTTGCAGCTTTTTTATTTGAGCTAATATTAGGTGATCCATACCAGAATGGCAACTGCGATCAAGAATAGGATTATAGGGCCGAATACCAGAAGAGCTGAGAGCATCAAGGCTAATATATCGGACCTGTCCAGCTTTAAATCTTCCTGGTCGCCGTCCTGCTTTTTGTCTTTGTTTTGCTGTTTTAGCCATTCCATGGCCCGATTGAATTTGCCATAGAACATCATGCCTTCATCAAACCTTTCGGAGTTACTCCTCTACGTTCAATTTATGGTGACAGGCTACAAAGTGTCCCGGCCTAACCTCTTCCAGCTGTGGTACCACCTTTTTGCAAATATCTGTGCAGTATCTGCACCTGGTGTGGAATTTACACCCTGGAGGAGGATTGATGGGGCTGGGAATGTCTCCTTCCAAAATAATTGGTTCCTTTTTAGCATCTATATCAGTGGTTGGAATGGCTGATAAAAGCGCCTCGGTATACGGATGCATTGGGCGGGAGAAAAGCTCCTGCGTATCAGCCAGTTCCACTATATTGCCCAGATACATTACCCCCACTCTGTCGCTGATGTATTTTATGACGCTTAGGTCGTGGGATATAAACAAATAAGTCAAATTCTCCTGCTCTTTTAGGTCTAGCAACAGGTTTATGATCTGTGATTGAATGGATACATCTAAGGCGGATACCGCTTCGTCACATACTATAAACTTGGGTTTCAAAGCTATGGAACGAGCAATGCCTATGCGCTGCCGTTGACCGCCAGAAAACTGGTGGGGGTAACGGTGCAGGAAATAGGGCGCCAATCCGCATTTATCCATGGTTTCCAGTATATAATCCTGTAAAGCTTTATCCCTTTTCTTAAACATATTATGTGCCAACAGGCCTTCAGCTATAATTTGGCCTACTGTCATTCGTGGATTAAGGGACGAATATGGATCCTGGAATATTAGCTGGAGGTCTTTCCGCAGCAATCTCATCTCGCTTTCAGTCAACTTGGCTAGGTTGATACCATCGTCCCTGTAAGATTCGTACTTTTCAAAGTCTGGGTTGGATCTATACTGCGCTCTTAACTTTTCCACCCGCTGTTGTATTTCCTCTAGTTCCTTTTCCTTGAATTTAAGGAGTTCCCTTTTACTTTCTATTTGTTTTACCAGCTTTTTAGTGGCCTGTTCAATTTCAGCTTGGCTCTTTCCTTTTGTACTTAGCATGGATTTTTTCTCTCTAAGCTTTGCCTCGTAATCCCCTATTTTATTTTTTAAGTTACTAATTTCAAATCTTTTTTTGTATTCTTCCAGCAAGGTAGCCGATACTGCTTTTAAATCGTCAGCCACAATCAATCCGCCAATTAGCTGAACGATGTCGAGAAATAGATCTTCTGCTTCTCTTTCTTTGTTTTGAAGTTTTTCCAGAGCTTTTTGCTTTTTGTCGCCTTCTGGGAGTGACATATATTCTTTCTTCATTCTTTCTTGTTCTTCTTCTAACCTCTTTAGCCTGCTGTACTCTTTTGGTAGATTTTTCAGAAGGTTTAACACATATTTAGGAGCTATATCGTCCACTTTACGTCCATAATATATGGTACGGCCTGCAGTCTGCTCATACAGCTGTAATATGGTACGACCTAGGGTAGATTTACCGCATCCGCTTTCACCCACCAGACCCAGGGTTTCGCCCTCATAAATCTCCAATGATATATCATCGTTTGCTCTTACATATAGTTGTTCTCTGGAAAAGATGCTGGATTTCTTAATCGGGAAATACTGCTTTAGATGCTGTATTCTAATTAATACCTTTTTCTCCTTATTGACCACTGGATCTCACCCCTTTTCTCGGATAGAAGCAGCGAATCTGATGGCCTGGCGAAACTTCGACCAGCTCTGGCTCTTGTGCGTGGCATTTATCGGTTGCGTATTTACATCTTGGTGCAAATTTACAACCTTCAGGCAGATGAAGAGGATGCGGTACCGAACCAGGTATGGGTTCCAGACGAACCCCTACAGGGGTGTCAAGTCTAGGTATAGAAGACATTAACCCTTCTGTATAGGGATGAGAGTACAGGGTATCCTTTCCGAATAAGGTTCTGACAGGGGCTTTTTCTACCACCTGGCCGCAGTACATGACAACTACATCATCTGCCATTTCGCTGATGACTCCTAAGTCGTGGGTAATGAATATGATGGAAGTACCAATCTCGGCCTTTAAATCATTCATCAGTTTTAGGATTTGCGCCTGAATGGTAACATCTAGAGCAGTAGTAGGCTCATCCGCAATTAATAGTTTAGGCCTACATGCAAGGGCCATCGCAATCATGACCCTTTGTCTCATTCCACCCGATAGCTGATGGGGGTATTGTTTAGCAACCCTCTCGGGATTTGGAATTCTTACCAGCGATAGCATTTCCACAACTTTTTTGGCAGCTTCTTTTTTGCTCAGCCCCTGATGGACGATAAACGGTTCGGCTACCTGTCTCTCTACTGTAAAAACAGGATTGAGGGATGTCATTGGCTCCTGAAATATCGCCGATATCTCATTTCCCCTTATTTTGGTCATCTCATGAAGGGGAACATCCACTAGGTTTTTGCCATTGAAGATGATCTCTCCGCTGTGGATATACCCGTTACTATCCAGCAGCTTGATAATGCTCATGGCTGAGACGCTTTTACCGCTACCGCTTTCACCTACAATGCCTAGCGTTTTGCCTTGCTCCACCGAGTAGGAAACACCGTTTACTGCTCGGATAATCCCTCTCTTGGTCTTGAAAAAAGTATATAGATTTTTCACTTCCAATAAAGCCATTTAATTATTCCCCCTACCGTTCTTGAGTTCTTGGATCAATTGCATCGCGTAAACCATCGCCTATTACATTGATGCATATTACGCATATACCCAGTATGATGGAAGGAAATACCCATCTCCACCAGTAATTTTGGATTACGGTGCTGTTATTGGATCCGTATAACATATTTCCCCACGTAGGATACGGTGCCGGCACTCCAAATCCTAAAAACGATAGAGTCGCTTCGATCAGCATACAAGTAGCAAAGTCCAAAGTTGCCGATACCAGTATGACCGAAATTACGTTGGGCAATATATGTTTAAACACGATGTTTATCTGCTTTACCCCCATTGCCCTAGCGGCAGTTACATATTCCTGCTCGCGGACCGAAAGCACCTGAGCGCGTACCAGCCTTGATAGGCCTGGCCAGGAAAGCAATCCCAGTATGACCATAATCAGCATGATCTTTTGATTGGTATCCATCGAATTACCAATCAAAGCCGATAAAATCATAACAAAGGGTAAAAAGGGCAAGGACGATATCATTTCGGTGACGCGCTGCAATATCATGTCCGTCCTACCGCCGAAATAACCCGATATACTGCCTATGATGACGCCTATTATAGTTGAAATGATGACCGCGATGGCTCCTACCGTCATGGTCATGAATCCGCCATGTACAAGGCGTGTTAGGATATCCCTACCTAAATCATCGGTTCCCAGCGGATAGCCTTTAAGGCCCCAGGTTATAAGCTTTCCGTCTTTAGTGACGGCATAATTCTGATAATAACCCGTAAACAGCTTTGTTACCTCTAATTGTTGAAGTTTTTTGGGAACAGAGGCCTGTTTATAGTAATTTGCGCCCCAAGCCACAACCTTTCCATCTTCCGTTATGGCCGAATAATGATATCTTCCTCCCTGTATGTCTACTATCTTACTTTCGGTATGGGGCACATCGCCTTCGCCTTTGGTTACGTTACCCCATACAAATACGCGCCCTTCTTCGTTTACAGCAGCAATGGTGGATGCTGTGGTAGCGATATCCACCACTTTACCCATGTTTTCGGGGATATTGGAATAGCTGTTCTGTTGATACCCCAGATAGACGACCTGCCCATCAAAGGTCAATCCCACAACGGCATCAGAGGTGAGCTCTATCTGGGCAATCTGGCCTTGATATTTATGGTTGGGGTTATAGTCGTTGTTCATGGAGTTACCAAAAAAATAGGTATATCCATCCGCAGTTAGAACCATGGAGCATTGATATCCTGCTTTAATGTCAACTATGTTATCCAGCTTTGCCACTTCAGGTGGGATGTTGGCTTGTCCGTTTCTATTGCTACCCCATGCGAACAGCTGACCTTTATCATTCATAGCAAGTATATGATCATACCCTGCTGCTACTTTTACAATTTTTCCCATATTCTTGGGCATATTCTTTACATCAATTGCTTTGGTAACCTTTGTTTTACCCCAGACATAAATCTTTCCATCTGTGGATATGCCCACGCTAAAGGTTGGCCCTATAGATATTTGCTGTATCTTTCCCTGCAATTCTTTAGGTACCTTCATCAAATCAAAGCCAGGTGGCACATTTTGTTGGCTGGTTTCAGCGAAGGATAGATCAATAGGGAAGAAATAAGGTCCAACCATAACAAAGATGAAAATGAGAATAAACACTATTAATCCCGTCATAGCAACCTTATTATCTCTAAAATTATTTATAACAATGCGAAAAGGACTTTCCATCTGCTCCTCTTCCAACAGAGAAAGCTGCTTTTTCCCTCCAAACAACTTTGTAAATAGGAGGTATAGGAAGCTGGGTTTTTTGTTGTTGGAATTTTTATTTGCGTTCATGTTTTTTACCTCCTATTATCGATTTACTCTGACGCGTGGATCTACTAGTCCATAGCTCAGATCGGTTATCAGATTGCCGATTAAGGCTATCACTATATAAAACATCTGTATGGCCAAGGCCACATTATAATCCTGATTTGATAGGGCGTCAATATAGAATTTGCCCATGCCGTGCAGGTTGAACATCCTTTCCACTACCAGTGAACCCGAAAAGACGCTCATGAGCCATCCTATGATTAGCGTAATAACGGGCAAAAGGGCATTCCGCCAAGCATGGGAATAGATGACCACCTTTTCCTTTAATCCTTTGGCCCTTGCTGTCTTTATGCAATCCATACTCAAAGCCTCGATCATGGCTGCTCGTACATACCTGGTCATTCCACCCAACGAGCCCACCGTTAGCACCATTAGAGGTAATGCTAAATGGTACAACCTATCCAAAAATGCCTGGAAGGGCGTTCCCTTGAAGTTGGGAGTGCTCATACCGCTTACTGGGAACCATCTTAGAATAACAGCAAATACATAGATGAACAACAGCACAATAATGAATACCGGGATGCTGTAACCAACGATGGTCAGTACCTGTACTGTTTTATCGAAAAGCGAATTTTTCTTGACTGCACAGTGAATACCCAAGGGTATGGTTATGCCCAAAGCCAAAGCTATGGCGAATATATTTATGAACACCGTATTCTTAAGGGGGGTTTTAACCACCTCAATTACCGGCTGCTTATATACTATAGACATTCCCAAATCGCCTTTGAGGGTGTTTCTAATCCATTTTCCATAGCGCACGATTAATGGGTCATCAAGGCCCATAGTTTTCCTTAATTGCTCATATCTGTACTGGTATTCTTCCGGTGTTAGCTTGTTTTTTAGAGGTTCCAGCTGAGCACGGGCAGGATCGCCCGGAATCATGTTGTATAAAAAGAACAGCACAAAGGACATAACAAAAAAAACGAATATCATATAGATAATTCTTTTTATAATGTATTTTCCCATAACATACCCTCTCCGCTATTTTTAGTTAGTTTAAAGATAACCTTAAAATCCATGTACAATTGGTAAAAAGTTCATAAAAAGTTTATAGAAGAAATAGGGTATTTTGAAATACCCTATTTCTTCTATAACAGCTTGTATGACCTTTTATGACCTAACCACAATACCCTGCGGCTTCATTATTCCTCTACATACGCATACAGTATAGCGTCAACTAGCTGTATGAGGTCGTTGTTTTTATAGTTCTTCAACTTAGCGTTGAAGAAGTCATGGTAAATATTGGAGTAAAGCGGCAGATCCGGTAACAGTTCATTCCATCTTACGATAAACTCTACGAACTTCTTCTTGAAGAGCTCTCTATCCTTAGGATCTACCTTTACCATTTCCTGAGCCAACTTTGCCAGCTTTTCGTCCTTTATATAGTTCTCGTTGGTACCTTGTGCATAAAGCTCAGGATCGATCGTGTACTGGTTCGAAAGATCATACATTGGAGTAAAGCCGGTCCCCAGGTTGAACATATTGTACGTGGGTTCTCCATATTTGGGATCCTGCGTAGCATCGCGGTACAGGTAGTTCAACAGCTCTGAGAAGGTCATCACAGTCTGGTTGATCTTCATACCGACTTTTTCGAGGTCAGGATTCTTCTGAAGTTTTACGACCAGCAATTCGGATACCGGGTTTTGTTCTGATGCTGCCCACTCGATGATTAGCGGCATCAACTTACCGTCCTCGGTCTTCTTGTGTCGGACGCCTTTGCCTTCTTGATAAGGATTGCCATTTTCATCGTATATCCAGCCGCCTTTTTCCAGTACTTCTATGGCCTTTTCCACGCTGTACGGATAGTGATTCAACTTCTGGTTCAACTCATCCTTTGTTTCTATATAGAACCACATAGCCTCACCATAAGGCCCATTTACTACAGAACCAAATCCGCCGGTAAAGGCCTTGGCAAAGTCGTTTCTATCAAGCAGGTAAGCAATAGCCTGACGTACCTCTGGATATTGTGTTGGACCAAAATCGCATACAAAGTGTAGTTTTCCATATCCGGAACGCGGATAGGCTATATAATCAAATTTGCCTTCTTCGCTTTCGACTAAGTCAAGTCCTGCCTGTATTTCACTGCCAGCGGACATGTGAGTTAGCAGATCCACTCCACCCGTCTTAAGCTCGTCAAGGGCTGTTTCGCTGGTTACCTTCTTGTAAATTATAGTCTCGATGTGGGGCTTCTGCCCTTCATAGTTGCCCTGGAATTTCGGATTTATCTTCAAAACGGCGGTCTTAGAAGCCTCATCGTAGCTTTCCAGCACATAAGGACCAGTTGAAGGCCTTGGAATGGCTCTCCTTGCTGCATTTATCTTATCTTTATATGCCTCTAACGTAAAGTTGTCGGTGAAATAGCAGCCTTGTCCGTCGTCTTTAATGTCTACAGTCTCATCGGTCCAGAAGGAAAGCTTTGTAGGCGATGAGCTTACTAAAGCCAGTTCGTAGAAGTATGGCACATACTCGGCGTCGATGGTGAAGGAGAAGGTCTTCTCATCAATCAACCTTACGCCCGGGAAGACTTTGGATTTACCTGTAGCAAAATCCTTCCAACCTACAAAGTATTGTCCAGCAGTATTGGATCCTCCCATTTCACCCACTACAGGCGAGGACCACAGCATTATGGTAGCAACGTAATCTTTTGCTGTAATGGGAGTACCATCGCTATAAGTCAGTCCATCTTTGATGGTCCAGGTATAGGTCTTGGAACCATCTTCATTTACTTTGACCTCAGGATCTTTTGCAACGACTGTCTTGTTTATTACGAATTCGCCCTCATGTGTTGTCTCCACGAGGCTGTAGCCCGTAATAAAGTTGTAAATATCGTAGTCAGCTGCGTTGTTTTGGAAGTACGGTACCCAGTCACCGGATAGCTCGGTAGTATTTCCGATGATGATTTGGCCGCCTACTTTTGCTTCAGACCCTTCATTTGTCTCATCGGTTTGTTCTTGACCATTGTCGGTCTTAGCGGGTTCTTCGGAACCATCTGTTGTCCCAGCAGGCTCTTCAGAACCTCTTCCACATGCTGCTAAGGAAAACAGCATAACCATCACGATAAAAATTGACAATAGTTTTTTTGTCATTTATCTTTCCTCCTCCTTTTTTTATATATGTAAAATTTTATTAATAGGCGAATAACTATATTATATTACTTAATCATGTCAAAACACAATAAAGTCCTTTCCAACAAATTCATATATTTGTTTGGATATATAAATCACATTGTTCCGCAATTTTTACATACCGGGTTTTGCAGTTTTTGCATGCGAAGACCAGCACTATTTTAGTTAGATGATATTATATCATTTTTTGAATAATAATACAATAGTCCTATTCATTTTTGCCATCTTTAAATTTCGTTTTTAAAAATTACACATACTTGTATAAATATTTACTTATAGAAACGATCCAGCAAACATTTTGGTTCTTAAAAGCCACTAAAAAGCAATTTTTATGAGACTAATAGATTGTGCAGTGCCCAAAATATGCTTATAAATTTTCATCTAATTATACATAAATTTTGCTATTATAGTCATTTAAAGGCAAAAAAATTTTTTAAAACAATATATGACAGACAGCAAATTTGCAGCGCAAAATTGCATTAGTTGCAAATTATGCATCTTTTTGAAAGG
>NZ_VSCO01000077.1:0-8738 GCF_047459465.1 Caldicoprobacter sp.
CAAAATTATCAATAGCTTTGATGAGTCCGATACATCCCACCTGGAAAAGGTCGTCTATGTTTTCACCCCGGTTGCTAAACCTTTGAATGACGCTCAACACCAGCCTGAGATTGCCTTGGATGAATTCGTCCCTCGCGCTCTTATCGCCTGCATGCATCCGTTCAAAAAGCTCTCGCATCTTTTCGTTGGAAAGCACCGGTAACTTGGACGTGTCCACACCACAAATCTCAACCTTATTTGCCGACATACCAAAAATCCTCCATCCCTTTTACACGATATTGCTGCTTTGTCTCCAACAGATTCTATTGAAAGTATTACCTTGGACAGAGGATTTTATTCAAAGTCAGACCATGCGACTAATTTCCTTTTTTAACCTTTTTATTATCCTCTTTTCCAGCCGCGATATGTAGGATTGGGAAATCCCCAGCATATCGGCCACCTCTTTTTGCGTCTTTTCCTTGCCGCTTCTCAGCCCAAACCGCAACTCCACTATGCGCCTTTCCCGCTTTGAAAGCTTGTTGATGGCCATATCCAGCAGTTCCTTCTCTACCTCATCCTCAATGCTTTTGTACACCAGATCGTTATCTGTACCCAGTATGTCGGACAGCAGCAGCTCATTGCCATCCCAATCCACGTTCAAGGGCTCGTCAAACGATACCTCCGCTTTTACCTTGCAGTTTCTTCTAAGGTACATCAAGATCTCATTTTCGATGCACCGTGAAGCATAGGTAGCCAGCTTGATCTTCTTCGATGGATCAAAGGTATTAACCGCTTTAATAAGCCCGATGGTTCCGATGGAAACCAGGTCATCCACTCCCACCTTCGTATTTTCAAACTTCCTGGCGATGTATACCACCAGCCTCAGGTTTCGCTCTATCAACGTGCTCTTCACAGAGGTATCTCCTTTTTCCAAACGATGAAGAAGCTGATCCTCTTCCTCATTGGTTAGGGGAGGTGGAAGTGCTTCGCTCCCGCTTATGTAGAATATGGGCAAGCCTCTTAGCCGTGGAAACTTAATGAGCAGCTTCATGATAAAAAGATAGTACTTCATGGTGAGCCTTTTGTAAAACTTCATTTTGCAATCCCCCCTTTTTAAGCGACTATCTCTGGATGGACTAGTGCCTGATAATGCTGATTGCTTGACAATTTGTGGTTGCATATACCGACAACGATGTCTCCGGCGGTATGCCATCTTCCGTTTTTCAATATCAAAACCTCATCGGGCTTAAACCCCACCAGTATTCCGCCTGCCTTGCCTACCGTGGCATAGGGGATTATTCTAAACCTCTCAATCCAGCTTGACCTGCTGACTACCTGGAGTATCGCATGAAAGTCATCCTCGTATGGCCCTATAAATATCTCTTGTATTTCCTGAGGTAACAGCTCCCTGATCTTTGAAAACTCCGCCACCATGACGGGATGCCTGCTTACCGGGTCCAAAAGCATGTTGCCCGTATCCAGCAGTGCATCAACCGTAACTTCCTTCCCCTCAAAGTATATTTTCACCTTGTAAAGCAGCTGGTCTTTGGAAAGGTGCAGGCGGATAAACCTCCACATGGTATGCACCAAGATTATGACCAACACCCCGGCTATTATCAGCTTGTTGACGGGGTAATCCTTTATCACAAAAACGCCTCTTTCGATGGCAATATAATCCTGTGTAAAAAAGTACAACCCCAGGGCAACGCCTCCAAAAACAAAAGTAGTGACATAAAAAAAAGTAAAGGCTTTAAAAAAGTCTTTCAAAGTGTTAAACTTAAAGGCTACCAGCAACATCACCAACGATAGGGCTATTTTAAGGAAAAAGCTATTCAAGACCTCAAATCCCGGCATGAAAAATATGATCGCATATAAGGCTCCTATACCCGCTGAAACCCACAGCCTCCAAAAAGAAGCCTTTACCTTGGATATCCTAAAGGTGATCCAGAGTATCGAAAAGTTCATTATAAAATTATCAAGCCATAATACATCCAAGTACCTGTACTCTACCCCATGAGTATCCCCGCTCCCCTTACTCTCGCCTTTATTATAAAGCAGGGCATGTTTAAAAATTTGTAAAATTAAGTCCGATAAAACAAAAAAATAAACGACAATAAAAACAATTTTTATTGTCGTTTTGCACCTTTGAACTAAAATTCCCTATATTTTTGTACATTACAACAAACACAGGTAAATCAATAAATCCTTGTTGCGGCTTCCATAGGAATAAACGCTTTTATCCCCTGGTTCTCCTTAGGAAAATGGGTATATCCAGCTCATCGTCATCCCTTACGCTGGAAAAGAGCTTCTCGGCTGCCCGTTCTATCTTCTTTTTTCCGTCGTCTTTCTTATTCTTTTCCTCAAAACCGGTAGCGATTACGGTTATTCGAATTTCATCCTGAAGGCTTTCGTCGATGACCGCTCCAAAGATTATATTGGCATCGGGATCGGCAGCCTGAGCTACCAGTTCTGCCGCTTCATTGACCTCGTACAGGCTCAAGCTTTCGCCTCCGGTTATATTGAGCAGCACACCTCTGGCACCTTCAATGGTGGTCTCAAGTAGCGGGCTTTGAATGGCCTGCTTGGCCGCTTCTATAGCGCGCCCTTCCCCGCTGGCCCTGCCAATGCCCATATGAGCCAATCCTTTTTCTTTCATAATGGTCCTCACGTCGGCAAAATCAAGATTGATGAGGCCCGGAACCGCTATGAGGTCGGAGATACCCTGTACGCCCTGCCTCAAGACATCGTCTGCTATTCGGAAAGCTTCCAGCATAGTGGTGCGCTTTTCGACGATCTGCAATAGCCGATCGTTGGGTATGGTGATCAAGGTATCAACCCTTTGCTTTAGCTCCTGAATCCCTTTTTCAGCGTTGATCATCCGTTGCCTGCCTTCAAACGAGAAAGGTTTGGTAACCACCCCTACCGTCAAGATCCCCAATTCCTTAGCGATCTCGGCAATGACCGGGGCAGCCCCTGTCCCAGTACCTCCGCCCATACCCGCTGTTATGAATATCATATCCGCCCCTTTTAGCGCCTGCGTAATCTCCTCGCGGCTTTCTTCAGCCGCCCTCTGTCCAATCTCGGGATTAGCACCGGCACCCAAACCCTTGGTCAGCTTTTCACCGATCTGTATCTTATGGTTAGCCTGGGAAGCAAACAAAGCCTGTTTATCTGTATTTATGGCGATGAACTCTACGCCCTTTAAGCCAAACTGTATCATCCTGTTTACGGCGTTGTTCCCTCCGCCCCCTACTCCGACCACCTTAATTTCAGCTAACTGTTCCATATCGATATCAAACTCTATCAAATTACACCCTCCCCTTTACACCTAAAAGATTTCCATTACAGCCTAAAAGATTTTCATGGACTAATTCAAAGGTAGCCGATAATACCCTTATTACCAGAATTTCCGTGCATATAAAACCGTCCCCTTGCTAGTTCGCATATTGATGGGATCAACCGGGACATGTGTATCTGCCTTCCTCTCTGCGGACCATTATAACCATCAACTGCACATGTTAGTGCATGAGGCATGTCCCCTCGCAGCTTGTAACAACTGGCAAATTCACTATATTAGTATGTTACCACATAATTGAACAAAATTAAATCTATTTTGTAGCAATTTTTTCAAAATTATCATCTAGCACGTTCACGCCAACGATTCAAGAGATGGCGCCTGATGGTAGCAAAATTCTGAAAAAGCCTGGTACCGAAAGCAAATATGGCTGCCAGATATATGGGCACGTCCAGCCTGTCTCCAATATAGGCCAGACCTGCAGCCAAGAAGGCGTTGCCAAAAAATCCCGATATAAAAGCATCAGCCTCAAACTTTTGTTCAAGGCTTGCCCTTATCCCACCGAAAACCGAGTCCAAAGCCGCAAGGACAGCGATGGACATGTAGGGCGAATATGCCGTTGGTATATGTATGGGCAAGGTCAAGCCCAGTATTATGCCCACCAGAATTCCGATAATGGGCAATAGCAAGCTACTCACCTCCTTCAACAGGCCTGGCATAATTGAAATTCACATCCCCGTAATAGCGGGGTATCTTTACATTGTCGAGCTTCTTGATGCTGAATTCAAGGCCATAAAAGGTAAGTACATGATATACGCTATCAGGCCGTTTAAAATAGCTAGCCAGGGCATCCGGGTCACCGATGGCATGTATGATAAAGGGAGGTGTAAACCGTTGGTCTGCACCAACGGTGATGGTAGGCCCTCCGCAGCTTATCCTGGATGTGGCCAAAATCCTTGTACCGTTGATGGCAATGGCCTCGGCACCCGCTGCCTTGAGCTCGTTGACCACCTCCAACAAATCTATATCGTGCACGATGAAGTCGGAAATGGAATAAAGCTCACTTGGCATTATGGTATCCCTTTTTCGATCGTTAAGTATGATCTCAACTCCAGGCCCTTCCAGGTCGGTGAGGCCCGCCAATATTCTTGCCTGTTCAAGCTGCGCCCTGATCTCCTCGCCCCTATATATCCTCCCTGTAGCTTCTTCTTCATATTTATTGAGTACCACCTCTTTTTGCTTTAGTTTCTCCTTCAATTGGCTGTTTGCCTCCTGCAGCGATTTCAACTGGCTCCTCAGTTCCTGAATCTTGCGCACAGAAGTCGTAACCCCGATATCGTAACCTATCCTCTGGTTGTCGAAACATTTTACAATGAAGAAGCTTAAAAGCATGGTCATAAAGCTTAAAATCAATAGATCCTTCCTTATCTTCATTACCTACCCCTCAACTCTTGGCATTGGTATCCTGAACCGGCTTCGCAAACTTATACTGGAAGGTCCCTTTGTATTTGGGAATTCTAATATTGTCCACCCTCTTGATGTTGATCTGCAAATATACCCCAAGGTCATCGGCAACCCCTCCCAGCAGCTTAAGGGCCGCCTCCAGCGTGTCGGGATTCCCAATGGCTTTTATCTCAAAGGGGGCTGAATAGCGGTTGGTATTTATGACTATATAATTGCCCGCATTTCGTATTTCAGTGGTGGCAATTATTCGCTCGTCATTGATGGCAATGGCTTCGGCACCGGCAGCGTTAAGCTCGTTTACCAGCTTAAGCAGGTCGTCATAGCGCACGTTTTGAACGATGGCATCCTCTCCCCATTCGTTTACATATTTGACGTTGACGGTTACCACCACACCAGGGCCTTGAAGGTCCACAAGGCCCGCCAGCATCCTGGTACGCTCCAGCTCCTCGTAAATCAGCTTGTTGCTCTGGCCTTCGCTTTGAATGGCATTTTCAAATTCCCTTATCCTTTCCTCATACTCCTTTATACGCGCCTCCAACGCATCATTTTCCTGCTCAAGCTTTTGTACCTGCCGGGTAAGCTCCTGGGTCCGCTGAAGCGAAACGCTACCCCCAACCCTTTGGACGTTTTTGAACTGAGCAGCCAAAGCCAGTCCAAGTATTAAGCTTACAAAGGTTATGGATAATTGGGCGCTTAAGGACTTCTTCATTGGGTCACCTCTTCTTCCAAAGGTTTGAATATGGCCTGATTTGCTGCGCTTACATCAAGTATACCATTTGCCCCCGTGCTGTCAATCTCTCGAAAATTGGGCGTTTTGAGCCATTTTAACTTCTTATCAACCTCTATGGCTTGTCCCACCCTTACCACGGTGCCATTTCGGGAAACCATGTAGATATCGTTGGGGTCCTCCACGATTATTTCCGAAATATCCTCCTGTAGCTGCTGCTTGTATATCCCCTCCAGCAGGCGGCTTAAAGCTTTCATTTGATACCAATCGGCAAGTGAAAGGGGTTTGCCCACCGTACATCCCATAAGCCCTAACCCCTGGACCAGCGGATAAGGTATATCATCCAGCCTATCGCGGATCTCTATCACATAGCCTTCTACGTCTATGATGACATAGGAACCCAAATAAGGGATAGCCGCCGCCGGCTTCCTTTCAGCTACATTGATGATGACCTCGTCGGGGAAGTTAAAATCTATGGACAAAACCTTCAAAAGGGGATTGGATTCCAGCCTTTCCCTCACCAGTTTTCTGTCTATTTTAAAAATGTTTTCACCTATGGGTATTCCTGCTATCCGGATAATATCCTCATCTTTTACATCTTTATTTCCCATAACGGTTATCTTTTTTACCTGGAATACCTCTGTGCCGATATATACCATAGCAACCATGGTAGCCAGCAAAAACAATAGCAGGAATAACCCCTTTTTTCTTCCGTTCCCCATAAAGCTCCCTCGGCTTTTAATTTTATACAAGCTCCCTTTTTTAATCGTCTACCTTTACGATATCGGCACCTATGGCGCTCAATGCAACTTCCAGCTTTTCATAACCCCTATCAATGTAAGAAGCGTTTTCCACAATTGTTTGGCCCTCGGCCCGCAGCCCGGCCAGTACCAGCGCCGCTCCTCCCCTTAAATCCTTGGCTACAACGGTAGTACCCTTAAGGCTTCTGACGCCGTGTATGATGGCGGTCTGTCCATCAATCCTGATATTGGCTCCCATCCTTACCAGTTCCGGCACATGCCTGAACCTGTTTTCAAATATGGTTTCGGTTATTATGCTGGTCCCCCTGGCCACCGACAGCAGGCTGGTAAACTGGGCCTGCATATCGGTTGGGAAGCCCGGATACGGCAAGGTCTTGATGTGCTCTATAGCCCTGAGCCGGTATTTCCCCTTCACCCTCACGCTTGAGTCCTGTATATGGACGGTACAGCCCGCTTCCCTCAGCTTGTATATGATGGATTGAACGTGTTCGGGTACTACGTTCTCGACTAAAACGTCGCCCCCGGTTATAGCCGCTGCAACCATATAGGTGCCCGCCACAATGCGATCTGGAATGATGGTATATTCCACCTCTTTGAAACTGCTCTGCACACCCTCTATAACTATGGTATTGGTACCCGCTCCCCGTACATTCCCTCCCATGGCATTGATGAAGTTTTGCAGGTCCACGATCTCCGGCTCCTTGGCGGCATTGTAGATAACAGTACGCCCTTTGGCCTTTACCGCCGCCAGCATCACGTTTTCGGTAGCTCCCACGCTGGGATAATCCAGATGAACAACCCCACCCTCCATCCTGGGCGCAACGCAATCCAGGTACCCATTGGATTCATCTATAAGTACTCCCAGTTGCCTGAGCCCTTTAATGTGGAGGTCGATGGGGCGCTGCCCTATCTCACAACCTCCAGGATATGTTATGCGTGCCCTACCTGCCCTGGAAAGCATCGCCCCCAAAAATATTATGGAGGAACGAATTTCGCGGACATAGCAATCGGGTATTACCCACTGGGACACGTTAGAAGGGTCAATGATCAAATGCCTACCTTCCCTTTTAACCTTGCAACCGATGGACTCCAGAATCAAGATGGTCTTTGCAACGTCCAGAAGGTCAGGACAGTCGTGCAAAACGACTTGTTTTTCGGTCAACAAAACCGCTGCCAATATGGGAAGAATGGCATTTTTAGCTCCTCCTACACGCGCCTTTCCCTCCAATCGCCTGCCGCCATTTATGATATATCGTGCCATTGGTCACACCTCTTTTCATGAATATCATCCCTTTTTTAGTATGTCTCAACTCTCCACAACACCATGATATGCAGCCTCAAAAAGAGGTGTGACACAGTGGCCTGGCAGGCTAGCTTATCTTCGAGTATTTCGATATATTGAGCAGCACTCCTATGCTGGCCATGAAAATGGCCAGCGAAGAACCTCCAAAGCTTATAAAGGGGAGCGGCAAACCGGTAGGCGGCATGGAGGCGGTTACCACCGCTATATTTATGACGGCTTGTATGCCTATCATGCCGATAATGCCCGATGCTAGCAGGCAACTAAAGAGATCAGGAGCAGTGATGGCTATCTTCAATCCCCTCCATATGAGGATGACGAACAGCATTATGAGCAGCGCACATCCAACGAACCCCAGCTCCTCGCCGATGATGGCAAATATGAAGTCGGTTTCGGGATAGGGTATGTACAGATACTTTTGCCTGCTCTCACCAAGGCCCATCCCAAACAGGCCACCTGACCCCAAAGAGTACAGCGACTGTATTATCTGATAACCCGTTTCCAAAGGATCCTTCCATGGGTCCCAAAATGCATACCATCTCTCCATGCGATATTCAGCCGACTTTATGAGGAAAACAGCCGCACCGGCGCCCCCAACTACCAACAAGCCCAAATGCCAAAGCCTGACGCCTGCCACAAAGAGCATCAACATCACAAGCAACAACAGGCTGCCAGCCGTGCTCATGTTGGGCTGAAGCATTATGAGCCCGAACAACACGCCGGTCACCAAAAGGTAAGGTACCACGCCTTTGAAGAAATACTTCATCTTATCCTTTCTTTGAGACATGCTATCGGCTAAAAACAGCACAAGGGCGAACTTGGCGATTTCAGAAGGTTGAACGCTCAAGCCCCCTATATTTAGCCATCGTTTGGCGTTGTTTCGCTCAACGCCCACGACGAGTACAGCCACCAAAAGCGCTATGCTCACCAGCAGCAACAGCTTCGAAAACTTTCTAATCTTCCAGTAATCCAAGTTTGCCGTAAAAGCCATGGCCACAAAGCCGACAACCGCCCACAGGCACTGGCGTTTAAAAAAATAGTACTTGTCTCCCCATCTCATTCCGGCATAGTAGAAGCTGGCACTGAATACCATGATGGTGCCGAAAGCCACCAATATTATAATAGTAAGCAGGATGGGATAATCGATTGGGTTTTTAGCCTTTTTGGGCTTTTTGGTCATTCAACTTCCCCCTTAAGAGCCTTGACAGCGCT
>NZ_VSCO01000078.1:0-8695 GCF_047459465.1 Caldicoprobacter sp.
CAGCTTAACTATGTTGTTCTATGAAGGCTAGTATATCGCTGAAAAGTTCACCTGCAATGGGGCTATGGCATATAAAGTGGTTGGCCTTTTGGTAAAATTTTATGGTCTTGTTTGGAGAATTGGCATTGCGATAGATATACAGAGCACTTTGGGGCAGCACTACGTCATCTTCCATTGCTTGAGCCACAAACAGAGGATAACATAAGTCCTTGAATTGGGATTTCGTAATGTTCAGGAGCTTCAAAAATTCTATTAAAGCTGAAAAAGGTATTTTGACCGACGATAGTACGTAGGATCTCAGATGGTCAAATTTTCTCGTCTTTATGTCATACATCAAATTTTTAATAATGCGGCTGAGGTTGACTGGGTAGATGGGCGTGTTTAAGGTAATGATGCCCTTAATGTTATTGTAACGGGGCAAATTGGCGGCGATCAGCCCTCCCATTGAAAAACCTACCACGAATATATTTTGGCACAAGTTGCTCAATTGCTCAAATGCCCTTTCTCCCGATTCGATCCACTGACGATACGAAACGCCCTCCAGGTCATCCTTTTTGCCGGTATGCCCTTTCAACTGGGCTGAAAAGGTAGTGATTCCCCTTGATTGCATGTATTCGGCCAAGGGGGCAATTTCAGCCGGCCTTCCCCCCAGCCCGTGTATCAATAGACAGCCAATTTTATTTTTCATATCAACGTTTTCTTCCCTTCATTTAAATGTGGCACCCTTATATATTATTCGCTGGTCTGTCGATAAGATATGTAATATTCCGCCGACAAAAATAATTTTTGCGTGCAAATTTTGGCTTGTTGACTTTATAGGAGCCATTTTTGAGCATCCACTGAGTTTAAAAAGGATAGGCTGCTTAAGCCAGAATATGGTATAATTTAAATAAATGGTATTGATGACACATAACTGCAAAGGGGGATTATCATGAATACATATGAACACAGGAAGGGAAAAGCGGTTTTAAAGCTTGTGCGGCCTGATGGTACGCCTGTAAGTATGAAAGAGGTGGTGATAAGGCAGACAAGGCACAAATTCCTGTTTGGCTGTGCCGAATTTGCCGTTGTCCCATTGGCCAATGACAAACTTCAAGGCGAGCAGAAAGAAAGGATATCGTGGGCTTTTGAAAAGTTTTTGGACCTCTTTAATTTTGCCACCCTTCCTTTTTACTGGGGAAGGTTTGAGCCTGTCAAGGGGCAACCGCAAACCGATAGTTTGAAAAAAGCAGCCCAATGGCTTAAGGACCGGGGATGCGTTCTAAAGGGACATCCGCTTTGCTGGCACACCCTCACAGCCCCGTGGTTGCTTGAGATGACCAATGCTGAAATATTGGATGCCCAGCTAGCTAGGATACGGAGAGAGGTAAGTGATTTCGCCGGCCTTATAGATATGTGGGATGTGATCAATGAAGTGGTAATAATGCCGGTGTTTGATAAATATGACAACGGTATAACGAGGATATGCAAGGAAATGGGTAGGATACCCCTGGTCAGGGAAGTCTTTAAGGCAGCTAGAGAGGCTAACCCACGGGCAATCCTTTTAATAAACGATTTCAACATTTCCGAGGCCTATGCCATATTAATAGAAGGGCTGCTGGAGGCAGGGGTAACCATAGATGCCATAGGGATACAATCCCATATGCACCAGGGGTATTGGGGTGTTGAAAAGACGCTGGAAGTGCTGGAGAGATTTTCCCGATTTAACCTGCCCATACATTTTACCGAGACCACCCTGGTTTCGGGACACCTCATGCCGCCACATATAGAAGATCTAAATGACTATAAGGTGGAAGAATGGCCTAGCACACCCGAGGGAGAGGAAAGGCAAGCACAAGAAGCGGTATTGCACTATAAAACCCTATTTGCCTGGCCTAATGTTGAGGCCATTACGTGGTGGAACTTCCTGGATGGTGGGTGGCTTAATGCTCCCGCAGGGTTTATAACCAAGGATGGAAGAGTAAAGCCCATATATCATGAGCTTTACAAGCTGATCAAGGGAGAGTGGTGGACAGGGGAACAGCGGCTGGTTACAGATGACGACGGTCTGGTTACCGTTGAAGGCTATTTGGGTGATTATGAAATAAGCTGCATGGGACAAACAGTACCCTTTACTTTACATAAAGATGGCAGCATAGAGATTCGCCTGGCTTAGCACCAATGGTGGTGCCCGGGTTGTCGGGTTACTTTTTCAGATGATCCTTTATCAGGGTATCAAAAGCGACATAGTTCCCGCCACTATCAGCATAAGCCCTACAATGGACTTTATATCCAGCTTTTCTTTTAAGAAAAAGTAGGAAAAAGCCACGGTGATTACCACGCTCAGCTTATCTATGGGTACTACGATGCTGGCTTGGCCATCCTGCAGCGCTTTGAAGTAACAAAGCCATGAAAGGCCGGTGGTGACGCCTGAAAGGCATAAGAATATCCAGCTCTTTTTATCGATAATCTTGATTTCCCTGTACTTGCCGGTCATCAATACCATAAGCCATGCCATCATCAGCACAACGGCTGTACGGATGGCCGTACCCAAATTTGATTCAACATTAGCGATACCAATCTTAGCCAGTATGGCTGTAAGGCTGGCAAATAGGGCTGACAGTAGGGCATATACCAACCACGCATTGCTAAAGGAGGCGGTTGGTTGTTGAGTGGATACATGCTTTTTGTGCACCATCAAATACGTCCCCAGGGTAATGGTCACTATTCCGGTGAGTTTAGCTGAGCTGACCGGTTCCCTCAGTATTATGATGGCCAATACCATGGTGAGCACGGTGCTGAATTTATCTATAGGGGTTACCTTGTTTACGTCTCCCAGCTGTAGGGCTTTAAAGTAGCACAGCCACGATGCTCCTGTTGCCAGCCCAGATAGGATTAGAAAAACCAGGGATTTTCGATCAATCCCATATATAGTTTTCCATGACCCCGCTATGAGTACCATTAGCCATGAAAACAGCAGTATTATGATGGTTCTTATGGCGGTGGCCAGCATGGAATCCACCTTTTTAACGCCTATTTTGGCCAGGATGGCTGTGACACCGGCAAACAAAGCTGAACAGAATGCTAATACTACCCACATGATCATCCCACCTTTCGTGAAGGTTACGGCATTATGTCCTGTTGAGATGGCGAGAAGGTCCATATAATGGTGTAAAAAGGAATTGAACCATCTCATCCTCCGGTTAGAATAAAATAAAGATAATTGTTGGCCCAATACTATACTACTACTGACATCAAGATTTTGCATTGCTTTTTTAAATTTTTTAACCATTTTTGTTGCTGTAAAGTTGGCTTTAGGTTGATTTCTCACAATATGTTTTCAAAGCCCCCCGACTCTTTAGCTATTACGCCGGCGTCCTTGTCCATTGTTTTCGATTGAGGTAACATAGTATTGATCAGAGAGCGATACTTCAGGGGCAGAGCAGTTTTTTGTTATTTTTGAGTTAAGTATGGGCTGACGATGGCAGGGACTTTTGGAATACCGTCGATTATAAGGAGGAATGCTGAGTGTTAAATAGGTGCTTTTTAATTTTGATGATATTAATTATGGTATTTGTCAGTTCCTGTACTTCTCAACAAAAAGAAATTCCTGACGATGAAGATGCATTACAGGAAGATGGGCTATTGGAACAGAGAGACACTAATTCTAATGCTGATGCTGATAACGTGGAAGATGCTGATACTTTGGAGATGAAAGGCGATGAATTGGGAAGTGCAGAGGGCGATGGTGGGGATGCTGACCTTAGCCCGCAAACGCAAACCAAAAGCCTGGTAACCGGCCTTCCCAGCGAACGCCCCTATCAGCCAGTAGCTGTTATGATCGAAAATTCACCTGCAGCACGTCCGCAAAGTGGGCTCATATATGCTGATGTGGTATATGAGATGTACGTCGAGGGAAAAATTACCAGGTTTATGGCTATTTTTAACGACAGAGATAGTACGGTGGCCGGTCCGGTTAGAAGCGTAAGGCATTACTATCTCGATATTGTGCGGGAATGGGATGCCCTTCTGCTTCATTACGGTGGCTCGGGCTTTGCTCAGGATGTTTACAAAAAGGACAAGAGCATAAAGCGAATAGATGGGATATACGACACCAAGTATTATTGGCGTGATAAGAGTAGAAAGGCCCCCCACAACGCTTATATAAACATAACGGAATGCAGGAAGGAGATAGATTCAAAACAAAAAGAGAGGGGATTCTTGTTTACAGAAGATATCCCCGTGGGACATGATTATTCAAAGGTCATAATTCCTTATGATTCAAGGCATACGGTTACATCGTATGTATTTGACGCAGATAAAGGTGTACATAAGAGATTTATCAACGGCAGTCCCCATGTGGATAGGGAAAGCGGTCAACAGATAGAGGTAAAGAATATAATCATACAGTATGCGAAGCATAGATCCATGAATACGTCGGCGGGACATATCGATATAGAATTGGTATCATCAGGCACAGCAGAGTATTTCATAAACGGCAATCATTTTAAGGGCAGCTGGAAAAAGGCGAGCAAAAGCGAAAAGACCGTTTTCTATGACCAAAACGGCCAGGAAATCATGCTGATGCCGGGGAATACCTGGATACAGGTGGTACCTGTGGGCTTTAATGTCCAGGTGGAGTGAGACCGCTGCGATTGAATAACTTGCCGTTTAACTTTTTGAAGGGGTGGTAATTATCTAGAGCAAGCAAATTTAGATAAAGGGAGGAAGCAGCGGTTGAAGGGTAGGAAGATAGCCATAGTTGGAGGAGTGGCAGGTGGAGCAAGCGCAGCTGCCCGCCTTCGCAGGCTTGATGAACATGCCCATATAATAATATTTGAAAGGGGCCAATATATTTCATATGCCAACTGCGGTTTGCCCTATTATGTAGGTGGGGTTATAAAAGATAGAAATGAACTGCTGGTACAAACTCCTGAGAGGATGGCCAAGAGATTTAACATAGATGTTCGTATAAACAGCGAGGTAGAGGATATAGACCTTGAGAGGAAAGAGCTGATTGTCCTGAATAGGGCTACCGGTGAGCGCTATCGTGAAAGCTTCGATAAGCTCATATTAGCTCCAGGTGCTGAGCCCATAAAACCGCCTATTCCGGGCATAGAAAAAGCCAACCTATTTACGGTTAGAGATATATCCCGAATCTATGCGCTAAAGGATTACATCGATAAAGAGAAGCCCGACAGCGCCGTGGTGGTGGGCGGAGGGTTTATAGGCCTTGAGATGGCGGAAAACCTGAGGCTTAATGGTATAAAGGTGTGGCTGGTTGAGCTGCTCAATCAAGTTATGCCGCCTCTCGATTTTGATATGGCTGCCTATTTGCATAGGCATCTTAGAGAACATTCTGTGGAGTTGTGCCTTGGCGATGGAGTAGTGTCGTTTGACAGAGATGAAAAGCAAACGATTGTGAACTTAAAGAGCGGCAAGCAGCTGAAGACCGATATGGTGGTATTGGCAGTTGGGGTAAGACCCGAAACTATCCTGGCTCAAAAAGCTGGCCTGGAAATTGGCGAGACGGGCGGCATAAAGGTGAATCAGCACTTGCAGACATCCCATCCTGACGTGTACGCCATAGGCGACGCCATTGAAGTAATTGATTTTGTAAATGGGAGGCCTGCTCTAATACCGCTAGCCGGGCCGGCCAATAAGCAGGGGCGCATTGCGGCCAATCACATATGCGGCATAGAGGATACCTATAAGGCTACCCAGGGGACGGCCATCATAAAGGTATTTGACATGGTGGCGGCCTGTACCGGCAACAATGAGAAGGTGCTCAAGAAATACGGCATCCCATACCTGAAGTCCTATACCCATGCTGGTTCCCATGCCAGCTACTACCCCGGTGCAACCTCCATGGCTATAAAACTCCTGTTTAGCCCTGATAATGGGAAAATACTTGGGGCGCAGATTGTAGGCCACGACGGTGTGGATAAGCGCATAGATGTGCTGGCCACCGCTATCCGTGCCGGCATGACCGTATATGATCTGCAGGAGCTGGAGCTGGCCTATGCTCCCCCATTTTCATCGGCGAAGGACCCGGTCAACATAGCCGGCTATGTGGCGTCCAATATTCTGCAAGGGTTACATCCTGTCATTCACTGGGATGACCTTGACAAGCTGGACCGGCAGTATACCGTGCTGCTTGATGTCCGTACTCCAGCTGAATGTAAAACCACAGGAATTATACCTGGGGCTATCAACATACCGATAGATTCTCTGAGAGAGCGAATAGATGAGCTTCCTAGAGACAAAACCATCGTGATATACTGCCAGGTCGGTTTAAGGGGATATATTGCAGCCAGGATGCTCATGCAGCGAGGGTTTAGCAGGGTATATAACTTGAGCGGGGGGTATATAACCTACAGCATGGCAAAGCAGGGGCAATAGATGACCCATGCAGGAGGGCCAGAGATTTTATCTCTGGCATTTTTTTAAGATTGAGGTTTAAATGCCAAAGATCCGCTTTCTTTGTTGGGTTATGGGCTATGATTATTGGATTGTAGGCTATAATGTGGTAAAATAAAAGTGGCTGAGCATGTCTGCTGTAGGCCAATTTAACGTCCACAGAAGAGGGTATAGGCGAGGAGGGTATGTTGTGTTTGTAATGGATAAATTAGATACTGGTGACAAGGGAAAGTTTTACGAGCAGCTTAATGCCTATCTTGTTGGGCTGCTCAAAGAAGAGAAATACTGGCTGGCAGCGCTGGCCAATGCTGCTGCCTTGCTATACACCTTGCTTCCTGACATAAATTGGGCAGGCTTTTATCTTTACAGGGAAGGAGAACTTATGTTGGGGCCGTTTCAAGGGAAGCCAGCATGTACCAGAATTGCTTTGGGCAAAGGCGTCTGCGGAACCGCCGCCGATACAAGGCAAATTCAGCTGGTTGAAGATGTGAATCTCTTTCCGGGGCATATTGTTTGTGACCCAGCATCCCGGTCAGAGATAGTCATACCCATTATAAAGGATAACAGGCTGATAGGGGTTTTGGATATTGACAGCCCACATATAGCGCGGTTTGATGGTCAAGATGCAAAAGGGTTAAGCAGTTTTGTAGAGGTTTTAAATCGATATATTGACTGGCCTGAAGAATTCAAGTGAATTTGCTAAAGATTTTTTTAAATATTAAATTTTATGCGCGAGAGGTGAATGTGTGTGAATATACTGGTGACTCTGAATGCTGCTTATGTTCCGCCGCTTAAGGTGATGCTAAAATCGCTGTTTGATAATTGCTCTGAAAAAGTAGAAGTGTATTTGATGCACTCCGATATACAAAAACAGGAGCTTGAGCGGCTTTCGGCATTTGTAGAGGCTTGTGGACATGCGCTGTACCCGCTTACTGTTGAACGGGACATGTTTGCCGAGGCACCAGTTAACTTTTATTATCCTCCTGAAATGTATTATCGCCTTATCGCGCATACCGTGTTACCTGCCCATGTCGACAGGATATTGTATCTTGATCCTGATATTTTGGTGCTTAACCCTATTGAACCACTTTATTATACCGAAATAGATGGCTATTATTTTGCTGCTGCTGCACACTCCAAGCCGGTGATAGATTACATAAACAGGATTCGCCTCAGAACCGAGTCCAATAGATATTACAATTCTGGCGTTTTGCTCATCAACGTGGAACTGCTGCGAAAAGAGGTGCAGGTTCAGCAGATATTTGATTATATAAAAGAGCATGCCCATGAGCTCATACTGCCTGACCAGGATGTACTAAATGGGCTTTTCTGGCATAAGATCAAACCGTTGGACGAGCATTTATATAATTATGATGCCAGGCGTTATGGCACATATTTTCTTGCCACAAAAGGCCGTGTCAATCTTGATTTTGTTATGCACAATACGGTTATATTGCATTTCTGCGGAAGGAAGAAGCCGTGGCATCCCAATTATAGGTACCGTTTCGGCATTCTCTACAAACACTACCAAAAGCTAGTTCAAAGGATTGAGAATTGTCGGGAGTATGAGGAGGCAACAGCTGAAGTTGCCAGATAGATTTGCTCCAAACTTTGACGGGGTTTAGATAATTAAGTTAAAAACGCGAAAAGCATAACATGCTTTGTTCCCGTTTTTTTGTTGTATTTTGATATTTTTTTGTATAAATTCAAAAATTGGTTTAAAAACAAATTTGATGTGGTATATATTTTACATCAAGTAAATGAAGATTTTAATTGAAAGGAGGAACAGGATAATATGAGAGACAAAGTGACTTTTTACCGCTGTGAAGTCTGCGGGAATCTGGTTGAGCTCATCAACAAGGGTGGAGGAGAACTGGTATGCTGCGACCAACCCATGACTGAGCTTAAGCCCAATACCGTAGATGCGTCCGTTGAAAAGCATGTACCGGCCGTTACCAGAAAGGATGGCAAATTGTATATCCAGATTGGTTCAACTCCTCATCCTATGGTACCAGAACATTACATTGAATGGGTGGCGGTGATTGGCGACAAGACCATGAGGAGAATTGCACTGGCACCTGGTGAAGAGCCAAAAGTAGAATTGGTTGATACAGGTGAAGAAGTCGATGTTTACGCTTACTGCAACATTCATGGGCTTTGGAAGACAGAAGTAAAGTAAAACCTATCGCTTAAAAGATGCAAGTCGGTTGCATTTAAGATAGGCAGTGCTTAATTTGAAGGTATTGGATAAAGTGGGATAAACTGCTTTTTGGGATATGAATGTCATTTTATTGTT
>NZ_VSCO01000003.1:0-34548 GCF_047459465.1 Caldicoprobacter sp.
AAAAATAATAAAAAACAAGGGAGGAGATTTATATGAAATCGCTTAAGGGAACCAAGACTGCTGAGAATTTGTTAAAAGCATTTGCCGGTGAGGCACAGGCAAGGAACAGGTATACCTATTATGCCTCTGTAGCCAGGAAGGAGGGCTACATACAGATAGCCAACATATTCCTGGAGACGGCAGACCATGAAAAAGAACATGCCAAGAGGTTCTTCCAATTCCTCAATGAAAGCTTTAACGGCGAGATGGTGGAGATAACCAATGCATCCTATCCCGTTGCTCTGGGGGATACCAAGGCCAACCTGCTTGCCGCTGCTAAAGGCGAACACGAGGAATGGGCTGATATGTATCCTGAGTTTGCCAGGGTTGCTGATGAAGAGGGCTTCCCAGAGATCGCAGAAGTTTTCAGAAGAGTTAGTGTAAGCGAGCAAAACCATGAGAGGAGATATAGAAAATTGCTCGAGAACATAGAGAATGACAAAGTGTTTAAGAAAGATACAGTCATTAAATGGAAGTGCATCAACTGCGGATATATACATGAAGGCACAAGTGCTCCGGCAAAATGTCCGGCCTGCGCCCATCCACAAGGGTACTTCGAGGTATTTGTGGAGCCCTATTGATAATGGGCATGGGCAGGCTGAAAGGACGAGAAATATATCTCGTCCTTTTTTACTTTTATTAAAAGGCTACTTGCTGGGCCCTAAGGGGATAATCCTGAAAAAATATGGCAATAATATATAAAAAAACGGGCGCAGCGGAGGGATATACATGAGGATGCGAATACTAAACCTTTTCTATGCACGCCACAACGGTTTGACTAATGATCAAGAGTACTTTGACATATTGCGGGCTATCAACCAGGCACATGCTGAATGGGTAAATGCGCAAAACTATTTCAATAGCGTCAGCGAACCGGAGTTGGTGGATTATGCCATATACAACATGGAAGCTGCCAGAAAAAAATACATGTATATGCTCAAACAGGCTAGGTTGAGGGGCATTGAGGGCATACAGACTTTACAATATTTTAATGAATAAAGTGCCAAACTACCTCTTATGAGTTTACAGCTGTCATACAAGTATACAGGCTAGTTCAACCAATGGAGGGAGTTGCTCCAATTGTCATATAATTTGGATTAGCATCATATTATAAAGCGTGAGCAATTTGTACCTGGAGCTGCTTGCTATCAATTTTTGATCAGGGTGTGGTGGTATGTTGGGGGCAATTCCGTGGGAAGTCATACTGGCCTATGCTGCTGGCCTGGTGCTCCTATACATTGTAGGATGGTTTTTGCTGGTGCCGTTTAAAGTCATCCTCAAATTGATATACAATGCCATCATAGGCGGCATTATATTATGGCTGTTGAACCTGGTTGGGGGTCTAATTGGCATCACCGTGGCCATAAATCCCATTACCGCTTTGATCGTGGGTTTTCTGGGAATTCCAGGTATTATTCTCATCCTGGTTTTGCAGTTCATCTTGCTTTGATTTTTTGTTCCCTTCTGGCAAGCCACGTCTCCGAATATACTTCATCACAGTTTTGTTTATTTTTATATTTTATTGACAGCAATACTCTCATCTGTTATAATTAATCTGATTAGTGTTATATGTCCATAAAGCATGTATAATGATGGGTTTTGTGAAGCTGTTATAATTATATCCAAGCATCTGTTATAATACAATTTCTTTTTTTGTTGCTTGTACTAGTACAGATGCTGGAAATTTAAGTAATTATGCATTGTAAAATGAAAGGAGGAAATCTTTAAATGGGTAGGATGATAGAGATCCGCTGGCACGGCAGAGGAGGACAAGGTGCCAAGACCGCATCTCTGCTGTTGGCCGAAGCTGCTTTTGACACCGGTAAGTATGTGCAAGGGTTCCCGGAGTATGGTCCGGAGCGAATGGGGGCGCCCATTACCGCCTATAACCGCATCAGCGACGAGCCAATTACCATACATTCCAATATTTATGAGCCCGACTACGTTATAGTGGTGGACGAGACGCTGGTATCGGCGGTAGATGTGACGGCCGGACTAAAAAAGGATGGAGCTATAGTGATAAATTCAGCTAAGGACCCTGAAGAGTTCAGGCCGCTATTGAAGGGCTTTGAAGGTAAGATTTATACCATCGATGCCAGAAAGATATCGGTGGAGGAGCTGGGGCGTTACTTCCCCAACGTGCCTATGCTGGGTGCCATTGCAAAGATTACCAACTTGATGGATGAGGATGCTTTTATTAAAGCTATGGAGAAGTCATTCCATCATAAGTTTGCTACTAAACCCCATGTGATAGATGGGAACATGAGGGCTCTCAAGCGGGCCATGCAGGAGGTGAAGGGGCTATGACCAAAGAGCGCAAGATGAACGTAAAAGAGGATATGTCCTGGAGAGAGATGCCGCAGGGTGGGCATATCATAGATGCCGGTAACGCCGAGGATTTCAAAACCGGTGATTGGCGTTCCATGAAGCCGGTGTGGCTTCAGGATAAGTGCAAGCAGTGTCTGCTCTGCTGGCCGGTATGTCCTGATATGGCTATTCCTGTAGAGGATGGCAAAAGAAAGGACTTCGATTATGACCACTGCAAAGGTTGTGGAATCTGCGTAGAGGTATGTCCGTTTAAAGCCATAGATTTTGTAGAAGAAGAGTAAGGGAGGGGAATGTGGAAATGGGAATCAAGGACAAGTTGAGCGGTAACGAAGCGATAGCCGTGGCTATGCGCCAGATTGATCCGGATGTTGTGGCGGCATTTCCTATTACGCCATCGACCGAAGTGCCTCAATACTTTTCTCAGTTTGTTGCCAATGGCCAGGTACACACCGAGTTTGTGGCAGTTGAGTCGGAGCACAGTGCCATGAGCGCATGTATAGGGGCTGAAGCGGCCGGTGCCAGGACCATGACGGCTACTTCTTCACAGGGTTTGGCACTGATGTGGGAGATGCTGTATATAGCTGCTTCATTGCGTTTGCCCATCGTCATGTCGGTTATAAACAGAGCTTTGTCTGGCCCCATCAACATCCACAACGACCACAGCGATAGTATGGGCGCCAGGGATTCAGGTTGGATTCAGCTATACTGCGAAAACAACCAGGAAGCTTACGACAATCTGATTCAGGCCGTTCGCATTGCTGAACACAAAGATGTGCAGCTGCCCGTAATGGTGTGTTATGATGGATTTATCACCAGTCATGCGGTTGAAAATATAGAGCTCCTCGAAGATGAGAAGGTCAAAGCATTTGTCGGAGAATACAAGCCTGAATATTATTTGCTGGACAGGGACAACCCTATTTCCATGGGACCACTGGATATGCCTGCCTACTACTTTGAACACAAGCGGGCACAGGCAGAGGCCATGAAGAATGCAAAGAGGGTGATCCTGGAGGTCGCAGAAGAGTTTGAGAAGCTGACCGGCAGAAAGTATGGATATTTTGAGGAATACAAGATGGAAGATGCTGAAGTAGCTATTGTCATAATGAACTCTACAGCCGGTACTGCCAAGTTTGTGGTCAATGAGCTGCGCAAGCAGGGCATCAAGGCCGGTTTGATTAAGTTAAGGGTGTTCCGGCCGTTCCCATTTGAGGAGCTGGGTAAAGCTCTGTCGCATTTGAAGGCCGTGGCCATTATGGATAAGGCTGAGAGCTTCTCTACAGCAGGTGGTCCATTGTTTACAGAGGTAAGGAGCGCCATGTTTGATTACGCGAAAGATACCAAGGCTGTAAGCTATATATACGGTTTAGGCGGCCGCGATGTGCGTACCGATGATATTATGACCGTGTATCAGGATCTGCTGGAGATTGTAAGAACCGGCGAAGTAAAATCTACCTTCAATTATCTGGGCGTAAGGGAATAGGAGGTGTGTAAGGTGGCATACAATCTTAAGACTTTAACCCAAAAAGAGGAACGTATAACCGGCGGACACCGGATGTGTGCAGGATGCGGCGCCCCTATCGTGGTTAGGACAGTGCTGAGGGCTTTAAAGCCCGAGGACCATGCGGTGATTGGAGTGGCCACGGGTTGCCTTGAAGTTTCGACCTGCTTGTATCCTTACACCGCCTGGAAGGATTCGTTCATCCACAGCGCATTTGAGAATGCTGCTGCTACCGTTGCGGGGGCGGAGGCTGCTTATCGTGCCCTATCTAAGGTTGGTAAGGTTAAGGGTACCACCAAGTTTATCGCCTTTGGCGGTGATGGTGGCACTTATGATATAGGCTTTCAGGCTCTTTCGGGGGCCATGGAAAGAGGCCATGACATGGTGTATGTCTGCTATGACAATGAAGCTTATATGAACACCGGTATACAGAGATCTTCGTCCACGCCTAAGTACGCCGATACCACTACTTCTCCTGCTGGCAGTGCGATACCCGGTAAGGTGCAATTTAAGAAGGATTTGACCATGATTATGGCTTCGCATGGCATTCCTTATGTGGCTCAAACTGCTCCTTTTAAGAACTTGAAGGACCTTTACGAGAAGGCTGAAAAAGCTATCTATACTCCTGGGCCGGCGTTTTTGAACGTGCTGGCGCCCTGTCCGCGCGGATGGAGATACAATACTCCTCAGCTGATGGAGGTTGTTAGGTTGGCTATAGAGACCTGCGTATGGCCTCTTTACGAGGTGGTCGAGGGCAAGTTCATATTGAACTATAAGCCTAAGAACAAGCTGCCTGTGGTAGAGTATCTGAAAGTTCAAGGCAGGTTCCGTCATCTGTTCACCAAGGAAAATGAGGGCTTAATTGAAGAGATCCAGAAAGAAGTGGACAGAAGATGGAATAGGCTGCTTGAGCTTTGCGGCGAAGCATAAGCCCTATAAAGACAAAAAAGCACGTATGGGATTTGTTCTCATGCGTGCTTTTTTGTTGGTCCTGATTTTAATTTAAAAGAGCTCATATCAGACTAATTCATAATAGCGGCCTAAATTTTGTCCTATGGAATCTTTTATTATGTCATATGCTGTGCAGCTTTCTATTTGCTGATGGCAGTGTTTAAGCAATTCGTACAGGAGGGATCGTTCCTTTGGGGCTATTACTTCATATATGGCATCCAAGCAAATAGTCCGATTCACTAGCGGCTCAAGGTTTAGACAATCAGATGAAATTTTTAGTTTCACAATATTCATATCTTGTTGTTGGGCCTGAACCTCTAATGTCCTGTTGCACAGTGAGCACCGGGAGGCATATTTGCACATTTAAAGGTCCTCCTTTCGCAGAAATGC
Organism: Caldicoprobacter sp.; assembly: GCF_047459465.1. Taxonomy (NCBI): domain Bacteria; kingdom Bacillati; phylum Bacillota; class Clostridia; order Caldicoprobacterales; family Caldicoprobacteraceae; genus Caldicoprobacter; species Caldicoprobacter sp. The sequence continues at coordinate 5,207 of NZ_VSCO01000003.1, forward strand.
TGGGCTTTTTGGACTTGAATTTCCATACATTCTGTACTATTATTATACCATAGAGGGGAGTAAATAGAAGCTATTTTTTATTTAATAATTGTAAATTTTTTGACAAATGAAATTGATAATGTTATAAATTTCACATTAATTTGTTATGTTTTTGTTTTGAAAGTTTAAGGCAATTGATATCGGGATTCAATTGTAAATAGGCAATGTATGGGGATAGTTGATAGAAAGGTTATATACCCATTAAGGTGTTGAGATAAATCGATTAACCGATATGCGTACGGCGCTTTTTTTCAATTGCCTTCCACATAGGTGTTCCGTAGATTGCAAGGTTGAAGTTGTATATGGAGTTATATTATAATGAAAGAAAGGATAAATATTTCACAAGAAGCATGACGTTTTTCTGGCATATTGATATAAAGAAAACGAAGGGGCTTTTGCTTTATGGACGCTGTGGATACCGAAGTGCTATGGGAGCAGCTCATACGAGCTATAAAGACATGCCAAAAATGTAATCTGTGCGAAACCCGGACGCATGCCGTCCCTGGTGAAGGAAATCGCAATGCCAATTTGATGTTTATCGGTGAAGGGCCGGGGCGAGATGAGGACTTGACCGGTAGGCCGTTTGTGGGGAGAGCCGGGCAACTTCTCGATAAGATGATAGCTGCCATTGGGCTCAAAAGGGAAGAGGTCTATATAGCCAATATCGTAAAATGTCGCCCGCCGGGTAACCGGGTGCCGCGCGAGAGTGAGGCCGAAAGCTGCCTGCCTTACTTAAGAAGGCAGGTTTATCTTGTGCGCCCGCGGATAATAGTGTGCTTGGGTGCGACGGCCATGCACTACGTAATAGACAGAAAAGCTTCGATAACCAGCATACGTGGGCAATGGTTTGAGAGGAAGGGCTATTGGCTGATAGCTACCTATCATCCCGCTGCCCTGCTTAGGGACCCTGCTAAAAAATATGAGGCCTGGGAAGATTTCAAAAAGATAAGGGATAAATTGCACGAATTAGGGTTAAAGCCGTAGCAAAAAATATTATTTAAAATGAAGTGATGAATTTAAAAGAGGAGATGCAAAAGTGCCAGGTAATAAAGCCAAGCAAAAAGCCAAGCAGCTTCACAAGTTGAGACAGGAGAGCATTTCTTTTTTTAGGGAGATATACAGGGAAGAAGAAAAGATTTTGGTGTTTGGCGAAGGCAATCCCGACGCACCGCTGGTCCTGGTAGGGGAGGCGCCTGGGCAGCAGGAAGTAGTGCAGCAGAGGCCTTTTGTGGGCCAGGCAGGCCAAAACCTGAATGAATTCTTGGAGATACTGGGCATAAAGCGTGAGGACATATACATCACCAACGCTGTCAAGTTTAGGCCTACTAAGCTCGATCCGGCAAGCGGCCGCCTATCCAACCGCCCACCCAACAGGGAGGAGATAGAGCTTTGTCGGGGCTTGCTCTACAAGGAGCTCATCATCATTCGCCCGTTGGTGGTAGTGAGTTTGGGCAATATCCCCCTTAAGGTGTTGGCCGATGATAATAAGATTTCTATAGGGAAGGTACATGGTACTCCTATGGACATAGCGGTGGGCGAGGAAGGGATAAGGATGATACTGTTCCCGCTGTATCATCCGGCCAGTATAATATACCGCCCGCAATTGAAAGAGGTATATCTTGAAGATGTGGGAAAGCTTAGGCGTTATCTTGAGGAAAAGGGAATATTGTAATCATTACGATACATATATTTGATGGAGAGGATGAGTAAATGGTGACACAAAAGAAGAGGATTTTTAGCGGTGTACAGCCTTCGGGCAATCTCACCCTTGGAAATTACCTTGGAGCCATTAAAAACTGGGTATCGCTTCAAGATGAATACGATTGCTTTTATTGCATAGTGGATCTCCATGCTTTGACGGTACGGCAGGATCCTGAGGAGCTTCGCCACAGGAGCTTGTCCCTGTTTGCGATGTATATGGCATGCGGCCTTGATGTGGAGAAAAACACGATATTTGTCCAGTCGCATGTGAGTGCCCATGCTGAATTGGCCTGGATTTTGAACTGCTATACTTATATGGGCGAATTAAGCCGAATGACCCAGTTTAAGGAGAAATCCAGGAAGCACAAGGGCAATATCAATGCTGGATTGTTTACATACCCGGTGCTCATGGCGGCTGACATATTGCTGTATCAGACCCATCTTGTCCCGGTAGGCGAGGACCAAAAACAACATCTGGAGCTGACGAGGGATATAGCCCAGAGGTTTAACAGCCTTTATGGCGATGTGTTTGTGGTGCCGGAGGTGTATATTCCGAAGGTGGCTGCCAGGGTGATGAGCCTGCAGGACCCCACCAAGAAGATGTCAAAATCCGATGAAAATCCAAATGCCTATATCTCTCTGCTGGATGAGCCCGATGTAATAATAAAGAAGTTTAAGAGGGCTGTTACCGACTCGGGAAGGGAAATAAGATATGACGAAGAAAACAAGCCGGGTATAAGCAATCTAATGAGCATATATGCCGCCATTACCGGCAAAACCTATGAGGAAATTGAAAGAGAATTTGAGGGCAAGGGATATGGCGATTTCAAAAAAGCCGTGGGGGAATGCGTGGTAGAGGCTTTAAGGCCTATTCAGCAGCGTTATTATGAGCTTATGAAGGACGAGGGCTATTTGATAGGATTGATGAGAGAAGGGGCTCAAAGGGCAGCGGCCATAGCTTCCCAGACCCTCAAAAAGGTGTATGAGTGCATAGGCTTGATCGTGTAGCTTAGCAAATGATGCAGAAACGCTGGAAAAGGGGCAGTCGTTGTGGAAAACGTGGATAATTTGAAGGCCCAACTTATAGAGCGGGGCAAGCAGCTGGGATTCCCCGTGATAGGTATTGCCGATGCGCGGCCTTTTGACCTGTGGTGGCGAGCGGTTGAAATGCAAGAAAAGGATGCCAGCAAAGGAGGGAGGGGGTTAGGTAAGCTCACCCCTTACCCGAAAGATTTGATGCCGGATGCTAAAGCCGTTGTGGTGGCCGTTCATCCTTATGTGCCGCATCCGGAGGAGTTCTCCGAAGGGATAGCCAGGTATTCGGCGCATTATGTGGAGTATCCTGCCGCCAGGAAAGCGGTTGAGGAACTGGCTGAGGTTATCGTCCGAGGGGGCTATAAGGTCATGGTTGAGCCGCCTTTGCCAGCCAAGGCGGCGGCTTACCGGGCAGGAGTGGGAACTTTCGGAAAAAACGGGTTGATATATGTAGGGAAATACGGCTCCTGGGTTACCCTTCATCTCATTTTAACCGATGCGCCCTTGTCCAGTGATAGTCGGCCTCAGGCTTTGTCCCTGTGCGGGGGATGCAGGCGATGCATTGAGGCTTGCCCTGTACATGCAATTGCCGATGATGGTATTATTTTGCCGGAGCGTTGTTTGAGAGCTTATATGTTAACCTCTGAGTTTATTCCACTGGACATAAGGGAGAAATTGGGGACCAGATTACTGGGGTGCGATGTATGCCAGATGGTATGTCCCAGGAATAGCAGGATAACCAGCCAAGCTTGCCTTCCAGGAGATGGCTACCTGCGGCTGTTTGACGTTTATGCGTTGATGAAAGCATTGGTCGAAGGCCATCGGGGATCCATAGAGGCTGTGGCATCTTTGATAGGGAGCAATTATGCCAGGCCGCAACGGTTGCTATCCAGCGCTATCATCGTGGCAGGTAATTTTGGTAAACCTGAATTTGTCCCATTGCTGATTAAGACCTTGAGACATCCTCATCCTCCAATTCGTGCCCACAGCGCATGGGCGCTGGGTAAAATAGGCGGTAGGGACGCCATGAGCGCTTTGGCCGAAGCGCTGAAAGATGAAACCGACCAGCGTGTTATACAGGAGATCGAAAGGGCACAAAAAGCTGCCGGTTAAGCATAAAATTGTGTTTTTTATGAGAAATATAAAAAGAAAAGCAAGTATGAATCGAACTAAATAGGGAAGAGTATATTAGAAGATGGGAAAGTTATAGATATGAAGGATGTGGTAAGGCAGTTTGTTGATTATGGTTATTAGCTAAAGGAATTTTATAGTGTAAAGAGGGCACAAAAAAGCATCGAAGGAGGAGGAGAGGATGGCTTTTATAGATGAGCTGGCTAAAAGGTTTGGCGACGTGGTCAAAAAGGTGGGAGAAAAGTCAGAGCAGCTGGTAGAGCTGGGCAAGCTCAATTACGAGCTATTTAAAGAGGAGGATGCAATAAAGAGGCTGTACAGGGAGATCGGCCAAGCGGTATACGAGGCCTATAAACAGGAGAATAATTCCCTGAATGACATTTATCGCTTGTGTCAGGAGATCGATGAACACAAGGGAAGGATTGAGGAGTTGAAAAAGCAGATGGACAGCCTTAAAAAGGAGGCTCAGGGTGGAGGCTTTGAAGAAAAAAGCCAATTCAAGGGGCATCAAGCTGCCCGGTCCCATGAAGGGGGTAATGCTCAATCCGACGGTACGGGGAATGCAAAGCAGGATGTTGACGGGAGTTCAAGCCAGGATGCCGACAGAGAAGAAGGGATACAAGGTAACGGCTATAAAAACATACAGGAAGGCATTTGAGGGCGCTAATGTGTTTTAATTTATATAAGAATAAAGAATAAGCTTAGTTGGGAAAAGGGCATCGTTTTCTCAAGGCAAAATAGTTTTAGCCAGTGTTGTAAAGGGGGAGAAGAGGATGACCATGAACATATTTAATGACCTGGAGGCCATTAAACTGGCCATTGCCATCGAGGAGAGGGGTGAGAGGTTTTATAGCCAATCGGCCCGCAAGGTGGAGGATGAGGCAGCAAGGAGCCTGCTTCAAAAGCTGGCAGAGGACGAGAAGGAGCACAAAGCTGTCTTTGAAGGGCTGTATCAGGAGTTTCTAAAAAGTAAGGATAGGTTTGATGATGAGTATCTATACGACCAGGATGTGACTGCTTATTTTAACGCTCTTGCTCACAGCTTGATTTTTCCCGATGAAGAAGAACAGGACGATGTGATGGATAATCTGCAAAGCCTTGAATCTGTTATAAGGTTTGGCATTCAAATTGAAAAGGACTCCATACTTTTGTACACCCAGATGATCATCTCCTCGAGGCTGACTGAAGCCAAGGATGCCTTTCGCAGGCTGCTTAAGGAAGAAAAGAGGCATCTTATTGATCTTCAGTCCTATCTTAAACGTCAATAGAATGCCGCAAAGCTGTGTTTGCCTGGCAATTTGAGTGATCTGCGGCCGATGTAATGCCAGGTTTTTATTTTGGCCTGCTTTACTTATGCTGCTTTTGTTGAACAACTTTCTCTTTTTATCATCTGCAAAAATAATGTAAATAGTTTTGACATCAAATAATTGTACGGCGATAGTGAGTGTGAGTGCATTTTGATGGAATTTCAGTTTTTTATCTGCATCGATGGGAGGGCAATATAATGTGCGTAAGGTTTTTACTCAAAACGGAGATCGATGAGCTGGTACGCAACTACAGAGCCCAGTGGATGGATGAAAATGTAAGCGGTTACCGCACAGGGGATTTCTTTCCCAAGCAGAGCGCCCCGGTGGTGCTGGAACAGAAAAACAGGATTATAGCGTTGGGAAGGTGGGGGTTTGATCACAGTTTTAAGAAGAAGGTTGTGGCCAATGCTCGGGCCGAGACCGTCCTGGACAAGTCTATGTTTAAGGATGCCGCACGCTACGCCAGGTGTATAGTGCCTGCCAATTTGTTTTATGAATGGAAGGTTGAATGACTTTCTCTTTTATCATCTGCAAAAATAATGTAAATAGTTTTGCATCAAATAATTGCACGGCGACAGTGAATGTAAGTGCATTTTGATGGAATTTCAGTTTTTTATCTGCATCGATGGGAGGGCAATATAATGTGCGTAAGGTTTTTACTCAAAACGGAGATCGATGAGCTGGTACGCAACTACAGAGCCCAGTGGATGGATGAAAATGTAAGCGGTTACCGCACAGGGGATTTCTTTCCCAAGCAGAGCGCCCCGGTGGTGCTGGAACAGAAAAACAGGATTATAGCGTTGGGAAGGTGGGGGTTTGATCACAGTTTTAAGAAGAAGGTTGTGGCCAATGCTCGGGCCGAGACCGTCCTGGACAAGTCTATGTTTAAGGATGCCGCACGCTACGCCAGGTGTATAGTGCCTGCCAATTTGTTTTATGAATGGAAGGTTAAAGATACGGGTAAAAAGGTAAGGTACAGGATAGGCCTTCAGGATGCCAGCTTGATGTCTTTAGGCGGGCTGTACAAGCTATCTTTTGAGCAGGGCGTAGGGCCGCAGCTCTCCTTTGTCATCATAACTACCGATGCCGAAGGGGACATCAGGGAAGTGCATCCGCGAATGCCCTTGATTATTAGGCGAGAATGGGTAGACACGTGGCTAAATAAGGATACACCCGTGGAGCTTATAAAGGAAATATTAAGGGCCAAAGTAGGGGCTAAATTTGCGGTTGAAGAGTGTGAGGACGAAGCCGGTAATAACCAAATCGGAAAAGGCATATATGGCGAGCAGATGAGCATGTTTTGAGGAAGGCATAGTCAGGTAACTAATTGTTGCATCGAAATCACTTCATCTTCAGAAAGTTCTCTCCATTCCCCCGGTTTCAGGTTATTGTCAAGGGTGAGGCTTCCCATAGCCACTCTTTTAAGATAGATCACGCGTTTACCAAGCGCCTTAAACATCCTCTTGATCTGGTGATATTTTCCTTCGGTTAAATAGATATATACTTCGGATATATCAGAGGCACGGATTATCTCAAGCCTGGCAGGAAGGGTCTTATATCCATTTTCAAGAGTAATGCCTTCTTGAAAAGCTCGAACATCGTCTTCACTAACCAGGCCTTCTATTTGTGCGTAATACTTCTTTACCACTTCATTTTTTGGGGATAGAAGCTTATGAGCCAGCTCACCATCGTTTGTTATAAGCAGAAGGCCTTCGGTGTCCTTATCCAGCCTTCCTACTGGGAAGGGTTTAAGGGCGATCAGCTCTGGAGGCAAAAGGTCAATGACCGTCCTTTCTGACGGGTCATGGGTAGAGCTTATAACTCCTTTTGGTTTATTCATCATAATATATACCATTTCTTTATAGTTTACCCTATCATTTCCGATAAAGACTTCGTCTTGTGAAGGGTCTATGATCATTCCGGCATCCCCTACTGGTCGCCCGTTTACCGTAATGGCTCCCTTCCTGATGAGCTTTTTCACCTGTTTGCGGGTACCAATCCCCGAGTGGGCCAAAAGCTTATCTAGCCTTATTTTAGCCACTGCTACCGCCTCCTTGTTTGGAATAGGGCACCGTACAATTATATCATAAAAACGTTCATCGAGGTTATAATCATTATAGTCTATATAGGTATACAGTACATTATTTATGTTTATCATGTAGTATAGCCGTTTATCTCGGATATGTATATCCTTATTTATTTGCATAAATCAGAGATTATATGTATAATAAAATCAAAGGTTTGTATATGATTTTTCAGACCATGAGTTGAGAAAAAATTTTAAGGAAATAAGAAAATTTATAAAAATTGCAGGCGGTGTAATCTTTTATGGATGCCGATAAGAAGTTATATACGTTATTGGTGGTTGATGACGAGCCGGGGACAAGAAATACTTTATGCAGCTGTTTTCCATGGGAAGATATAGGTTTTAGGATTGTGTTCCAGGCCAACAACGGGCAAGAGGCCCTTGAGTATATAAAGCAGCACCCTGTGGACGTGGTGCTGTGCGATATACGCATGCCGGTGCTATCGGGCATAGATCTAGCCAGAGAGCTGTATTTATCCAGATCACCTACCAAGGTGGTTTTCCTGAGCGGATACAGGGATTTTGAGTATGCCAAAAAAGCACTAGATTTTGGGGTAAAGAACTATATACTAAAGCCTGCCAAATACAAAGAGCTGGTAAACGTATTTTCCAAGCTTAAAAGCGAGCTCGATGAAGAAAGGATGAATTACGGCCGAAAGGAAAGTGGTTCTTCAGGCGAGGGCAGCCAGGATGGGATATTTAATCTGGAAGACCAAGTGATCAATACCATCAAGAGTTATGTACAGCGCAACTACAGGAACGTCACCCTTGAGGATATCGCTAAGCTGGTTCATATGAATCCCAACTATTTGAGCTATTATTTTAAGCAAAAAACGGGAAAGAATTTTTCGGATTTTCTGACCGAAGTAAAAATGGAGAATGCCGCACGGTTGCTTAAAAATGTTGAACTCAAAATACATCAGGTAGGGCGAATGGTGGGCTATAGCAATTCCAAAAACTTTGCCCGCAGCTTTAAGAGATACTTCGGCGTAACCCCTAAACAGTACAGGCATAAAGAGGGTTGTGATTTGATATGAGGTTTATCGAGAAGAGATTTTTTTTTAAGGACTTCGTACTGTTTTTGATCCCTACCATGATTTCGCTGCTTATCATAGGGATATTGTCTTTTGCCGTTACCCATAATTTTGTAAAACAGGAAATAAGGCATAGCAACCTGAACATGCTTGGTCAGATCAAGGAAAACGTTGAATTGATGCTCAATGAATTGGATCCTTTGGTGATATTGTTTGATACCGATTCAGAAGTGGTAATGAAAATACGTTCATTTTTGAGTAGCAAAGAGTTTTCTATGGAAAATGTAAATTTCTACAGAATAGTCCAGAGCTTTATAAAAGCTCCCACCAATGCTCGTCCCTATATCCATTCAATTTATGTATACTATAATAATGATATGGGCAGGTTTTTGAGTACCCGGGAAGGGCTGGTGGAACTCAATAACTTCTATGATAAACAATGGTATCAGGATTTTGTAACGGATGAAGATCAACTTATGTGGACCAAGATAAGGCAAATAGGGCAATATAAGTTTGAGAGCACCAAGGTAATCACCATATATCGTAGATTGTCTTTACGCCAGGGAGTCATCGTACTCAATATCCTTCCGGATTATATCCACATGATGATGAGCGAGTTAACAATACAACCCAATCAGGCGGTCGTTATGATTTTAAACGAGGATGATGAACTGCTATTTTCCAATCGCTCTTTGAGCACAGAATTGTGGGATGAGATTAAGGAAAAGCTTTCCGCTTTGGAAGGCGAAGGGACGATTACCATACAGGATAAACCTTATGTCGTGATGCAGGTGCACTCTGCTAAATACAACTGGCGATATATATCGATGGTACCGCAAACTTTTTTGTATCGAGTTCCCATTCAGCTCAGCAACATTACGCTATTTTCTTTGGTCATATCCTTTACGCTGGCACTTAGTCTTACCTATTACGTTACTAGCAAAAAATATCTCCAAATTGCCCGCATAATGAAAATCATAGATTCGGCTAAAAACGGATATTTTTCTCCAGCAGTGGTTCCCGAAAAGAAGGACGAATATAGCTATATAATAGAGGAGATTTTAAACAACTTTATTGAGCAACACTATTTGAAAACGCAGCTGTCCGAAAGAAAATACAGGCTCAAGACCATGGAGCTTTTGGCGTTGCAATCGCAGATCAATCCCCATTTCCTGTTTAATACCCTGCATACTATCAACTGCAAACTGCTTCTCCTTACCAAAGGGCCCAATGAGATAAGCGATATGCTGGAAAAGCTTTCGGATATTTTGGATTATTCCCTTAGCCATCCCGAGAAAATGGTAACGCTCGAAAAGGAGATAACCAATGCCAGAAATTATGTAGACATCCAGAAGATACGGTATGGTGAGCAATTCGATGTGCTATGGGAGTACGATGAAAGGCTGCTTGACAAAAAAATCGTCAAGATGACCCTTCAGCCGCTTATTGAAAACAGCATTTATCATGGCATTAAGAATAAGCCAAATATGGGCCTTATCAAAGTCAAGGTCTTCAAACAAAGGAATTTTATAAAAATTTCGGTCATCGATAACGGCGTAGGTATACCTCCTGATAAGTTACAACAGATCCATGAGAAGTTGAACGGCGATTGGGGATATTCAGAGGAGATAGGGCTTTTAAATGTGCACTACAGGTTAAAACTGACGTACGGGGAAGATTACAGGATGGTCATAAGGACCAAACAAAACTTAGGCACAGCTATATATCTATATATCCCGGATGTGGAAGAGATGACTTCTGAATAGAGGAGTTAAAAGACATAAAAACCGGCATTTACACCTGGTCTGGTGTAAAGCCGGTTTTGTTTTCTATGCTTAACCCTTAAGGCCAGTGGTGGCAATGCCTTCTACGAAATACTTCTGTGCTAGGAAAAAGATTATTATGGATGGTAACATGGCAATAACCGTCATGGCCATTATTTGATTCCAATGTATTACCGAAGTTCCGTCGATGGACATCCTGAGGCCGAGAGCCACCGTATATTTGTTGACGCTGTTAATGTATATCAATGGGTTGAGAAAGTCGTTCCATGTCCATATAAACTGAAATATGGTCATGGAAATTATGGCGGGTTTGCAAAGTGGTACCAGTATCTTTATGAGCGTTTGAAAGGAATTGCAGCCGTCAATGGTGGCCGATTCCTCAAGCTCTTTAGGAAGTCCCCTCAAAAACTGTACCATCATGAAAATGAAGAAAGAATGGCTTGCGAATAAGGCTGGCACTATGAAGGGCAGGTAACTGTCCACCCATCCAAAATTGTTGAACAGGATATACCTTGGGATCAAAGTGACCGAGTCGGGCAACATGAGGGTCGCAATCATGAGACCGAATAGGAAACTTTTCAGCGGGAAGTTGAATCGAGCAAAGCCGTAAGCTACCAAGGTCGACGATATTATGGTGAAAATGATGACTGGTATTACTAGCTTAAAGGAGTTTATCATAAAAGTTCCAAAGGTGTACTGTCCAGTGCCCTGCCAACCCTTCACATAAGAGTCTAAAACCACTTTAGAAGGGAAAATGCTTATGGTTTTAAAGATTTCATTGTTGGGCTTGAAGGATGCTCCTATTATCCACAATAGGGGGTAGACCATAAATATGCCGAATAGTACCAAGAAGGCATAAAGCAGCGCCTTTGTAGTACCGTCTCTTATCATCTTTACCTTTTTTCTATGCAATGCCACTGTGTTCATAGTTATTTACCACCGTCCTCGTAATATGTCCAATAGGAAGAAGACCTAAATAACAGCGCTGTAAATATCATTATCAAGAGGAACAGTACCCACGAAAGCGCCGAAGAATACCCCATCCTGAAGTATCTGAAGGCGTTATCGTACACCAGTATGCTGTATACGTAGGTTGCATTCATGGGACCTCCCCCCGTTATTACGTATGGGCCGGTAAACTCCTGAAAGGCGTTAATGGTCTGCATGACGAGATTGAAGAACATCACGGGCGAGATCATAGGCAGGGTTATGGAAAAGAATTTCCTTATCCTGGACGCCCCATCAACGATAGCGGCTTCATATAACTCATTTGGTATTTGCTTTAATCCAGCGAGGAATATGACCATCGATGAGCCAAACTGCCATACTGCCAAAAGGCTGACGGTAAACAGCGCTATATCAGGATTCCCCAACCAGTCAACTGCTTTTATACCAAAGAGGCCAAGGAACTTATTGACGATGCCTTCTTTCATGAAGAGAAATCTCCACAGTACCGACACCGCCACGCTGCCTCCGAATATGGAAGGGAGGTAGTAAGCGGTTCTGAAGATGTTTATGGCCCTGAGCTTCATGTTTAATAACATGGCCACGAACAAAGCAAAGGATATTTTCATGGGCACCGTCATAAAGACGTATGCCAGCGTTGCTTTCAGAGCCGGAAAAAAGAGCTTATCTTTGGTAAACATATATATATAGTTTTCCAGGCCTATAAATACTGGCTTGTCAAGTATGCTGAATCTGGTAAAGGAGTATATGAATGACATCACAAATGGATACAGCTTGAATAGCAGGAATCCTGCAATCCATGGGCTGATGTATAGAAGGCCTACATAATTTTTGCCCCTGTAATACTTCATTTCTGCGATCCCCACCTGAAAAGATTTTTGATTTTGCCTAAAGATATAAAAATTATGCTATCCGAAGTGCCGGTATATTCCGGCACTTCGGATGTAATTGTAAATGTTTCCTATTTCTTTAATTGCTCTTTAAGTTCAGAGAGTTTCTGCGTAAAGCGGTCGATCAATTCATCGGCGGCCTGCTCTGGCGTCAACCTCTTATAGGCCAGCATCTGTATAACGTCGGTGGTTATTTTCTCCAGCTCTTGATTCTGACTTATGTCGTTTTCGGGTGTGCCCATTCTTTCCATGGCTATTGTGGTAGCTTCATTGAGAACGGGGTCTAGCATATTATTTTCCACCAGTATATCGCGAGCAACTTTGGCAGCGGGCACTCCGCGCACGTCTTTGAGTATCTTGGCCGCTTCTGGATCGCTGAAGAACCAATTCAGGAATTTAGCAGCTTCCTCTATATTCTTGGAGTCCTTATTGATGGATAGCAATTGCGACGGTCTCACTACTATGCCGGTGTCTTTGGCACCTTCCATTACTGGTAACATGGCAATGGACAGGTTGGGAATGTTCGCTTTTTCGGCAGCGTAGGTCGATGTCCAGCTCCAGGACATGCCGAGTTCCCCATTCAGCCATTTTGGATTTTGGTCGGGTTTTCCATGGAAGGGTGCACTCTGTTCAAATGGTTCTATGGCTCCTATTTCAAGCAGCTTATTCAAATAGTTGAAGCCTTCAACCAGGGTTTCTCTGTCAAAGCCAAGGGTATAATCGTCGTTGATCCAATAATTGCCGGTCTTTTGGAGCACGTATGTCTTCAATGCGTAGTAGCAGCGTATGGCATCAAGGTTTAATAGATAGGCGTTGGGATCCTTTTCATGGACGGTTTCTGCGACTTCGAGGAGATCATCCCATGTCCATTCCATCTTTTCTTCTATGCCGTATTTCTGGAAGAAATCCTTGTTGTAGAGGAAAACTCCTGCATTTACGCCTGTTGGCAGGCCAATCAACTTACCATTATGGTAGCAGAATTGGTCGAGAAAGTTCTTGTCGAATATGCTGGTGTCGATTTCATTCCTCTCCTTCAAATCGACAAAAAAGTCTCCTTGCGAGGTCAGCTCGAGTATCCAGGTAACATCAATCTGTATTATGTCTGGAGCTGTTCTGCTGCTGAGTTGGGTTGCCAGTTTCTGGAGATAGCCGTCAACCCCGCCGTATTCTGCGTTGATCTTCACATGGGGGTTGTTCTTCTGATACAGATCTATGGCTTCTAACGTTGCTTGGTGACGGGCTTCTCCACCCCACCACATAAAGCGTAGCGTTACTTCTTGAGGTTTTTCCTGTTTGCCTTCATTGTTTTGCGTGGTACCTTGGTTGCTGCCTTTTTCATCTGTTTTATCCTGAAATGTACAGCCGACTATTAACGATATGCACAAGATGATGGCAGCAAACAGGCACATAAACTTTTTGATCTTCATAACTGCACCTCCTAAAAGTTTTTGAATAAGATAAGTGGCCTTGGTTTTTTATTTTTGCCTGTTTTAAAAGTATCATACACTCCTTTTATAAAAAAGTAATCGAACATTAGATTTGGTATCATTTCTTAATGAATTTTTCAAAGGAGGTATCAAAGTTTAAGAAAAATGAAAAAATGATACCCATGAAAAAAAGCCCCATAAAAGTATGGGGCTTTTTTAATTCATTCAAATTCATATCTAAACCAATTGAAGTCGGCACAGCCGCCATCTCTGATGCTGTTATAGGAGAATAACCCTATCCTCGCACCCTTCCAGAATCCCCATGTCAGCTTGCAGTCTCCACCAAGCTCCATGAAATTTTCCCCATCCAGGCTGAAGGCAAACCGTGTCGATGACCTCAGGTCCAGGGTGCTTCTTAGCCATACCGTACTGCCGCTAACTCTAGGCCCATGGTAGGTTATGCCTCCCGTGACAGCCTTTATGAAACATTCACCTTCTCTTTTCTCAACGCCTATCCAATTCTGTTGCGTACCTCCTATATAGGCTAGCCCCGCCTTTTGTCCATCAGCCATGTATTCTATGCTAAGCTCGGTGGTCACCACTCCCTTTCCTCCCATGAGCTTCTGGGTGATGGTATTCTTAGCCTTCAGTATGTCATCGGCATACATGGCTTTGATGCGGAAGTATCCTGGCCGCTCAGTCAGCGACCAGTTTTCATCTACGGGGTTGTGGTTGAACTGCCACTGAAGCCCCAATTGGGGCTCATCAAACTCATCAGACGTCTGAGGAAAGCTTATCGGGTATTGACACCCTACGTTGGGCTTTTGAAATATGGTAACCGGCTCGCCCTCGGCCCCCATCAATGGCCAGTCGTCCACCCATTTCACCGGTTGTAGATGGCATACCCTGCCCAAAATCCCTGCGCTCTGGAAGTGCATAAACCAGGTCTCCCCCGATTCCAATTCAACCAGCGCTCCCTGATGAGGTCCGTTTATGCTGGTGGTTCCCTGTGCCAGGACTACCCTCCTCTCATACGGGCCGTATATGCTGCGGGAGCGCAGTACGGTCTGCCAGCCCGTTTCCACCCCGCCTTCAGGAATGATAAGGTAATAGTAGCCGTTTCGCTTGTATATCTTGGTGCCTTCGGCTACCTTCCCCACGTACACCACTACTCCATCATCAAGGAGGGTTTTTCCATCAGGGCTCATCCTGTGGATGATTATAGGGCCGGCGCCTACGGTGCTGTGGCCAAGGTAGGCATTGCCATCGTCATCCCAGAAGGGGCAGGGATCTTCCCAGCCAGATACCCGTTTGACTTCGTGAAGCGGGCTCCAGGGCCCTGCGGGGTCGGTGGCGGTGCTCATGTACAGCCCTTCGTCGGGTGTACAAAAATACACGTAGAACTTTCCGTCGTGGTAACGGATGGAGGGAGCCCAACTTCCCTTGCCGTAGCCTTCCATGTTGTCGTATCGCGGGTGGATGTCAAGGCGGCGGTATATCTGGCCTATGATCCTCCAGTTGACCAGGTCTTTGGAGTGCAGAACCTGCATGCCCATGTAGTGGAAATCCGAGGCCACCATGTAAAAATCGCTTCCTACCCTTATGACATCAGGATCGGAATAGTCGGCATTGAGCACAGGGTTTTTATAATACCCATTTCCTAAGTCTCCCCATGGACGGATTTTAGCATCATGGTTTTTCTCAGCCATGGTTCTCTCTCCTTCATTTTTTATTTTTACTTGTGGATATATGCTCAATTTTGGTAAGGAAGTTTGTTTGTGGTTTATTTATAGTATAATATCTACAAATGATATAGGGTCATCCAGTGTAAGTTTCTACTGCTAAGGCAACGGATTGATCTTTTCCCACAGGACCTTCCATTTCGAGTTTTTCGGAAAGCCGGGAGCATCTTTATGGGGACTTCCGTCCCAACCGGCGGCCATCATGGCTACCGCTATGAGCAACGCACCATTGCCCGGCAGGTACAGCGGCAGGTCGGCCCTGTTGCCTTGCCTGTTATGACCGTTGGGGAGGTACGTGTTTTTGGGAGCATTCATCAGTAGTATGTCTACCGCTTTTTCGGGCTGCCCCAACCGCGCAGCCGTCATTGCCATTACCGGGAAGTCCCATCCCCACATGCTGTCGAAGTCCCAGCTGCTTAAAACTCTGTCAAGGGTGGCAGCCATCACATTTTTGTCCACCATCGAACCGGGCAGCATTCCCAGAGCGCAAAGCATGGAGGGGTGGTCTCGATTGAATCTGGTGAATGTGTCAGGGCAGTTTTCATGGGCAAGGTATACGCCGTCCTTTTGGGGAAGCTTTGATAGCTTGGATATGATTTCTTCCCACTTGGGGTCAGGGGGAAGGCCCAGTCGCTTACGCCATAATCCAGCCGTCTTAAGGCCAAACCTCCAGTATTCCAGCTCAAAGGTTGGGTTTAGGGCAACATGGGGGCTGTGGTTTTCCTGCGCCGGTATGAGGCCCGGTCCCAGGACGTATCGATCGTTTTTTGCATCGTATATGGCGTAGGAGACCATAAATTCGGCCGTTTTGAATACCAGGTCGCAATAACGTTCCAAGGTTTGCCGATCGGGATGGGCTCTGTAGCATAGCTCGGCGTACATTATTGGATGGGGTTGCTGCCATATGAGAAGGGGCCCGATTGGTGAAGGGCTGTCCAAACCATCATAGGCTACCATCTTGGGCCATCTAGCACCGCTGTACCCCTGGGAGGCAGCTAGATCTTCGGCCTTGTCCATTATGGACATATACCACCACAAGCTTTTTTCCAGAAGCCGGGCGCGATTCCACAGCGGAAAATGGGCTGCGTGCCAGTAGTGCATTTCAAGATGGAATTTGCCGTACCAGCTGTTGCAGGTAAGCCCCGTTTCCTGGGGAGGCATGGAACCCGCACACTGAATTGCGGTGAGGTATTGGGAAAGCACTATGCGCCTTTCAAGTTCAATGGCGCGTTTATCCTGGCTGTGGGCCAGTTCAATAGCACCGCCTTCCAGCCAGAAGCTCTCCCAATGCTTTTTGCTGGCTTCCTCTGTATCTTCAAAGGTCAATTCTTCCCGGCGAATAGGTATGGGAGAAAATATGCAGGTAAATTCGATGGTGTCGTTACTCAATGTGCTTTCAAGGGCGAACGCGTGCTTGGCTTGCCTTAATAGGCAGACCCCTTTGTTAAAAAATATCCTTATGAAAATTCGCTCGTCGTCGATTATCCTAAGCAGGTCAATAAAGCTACCTCCTCTGCTGCTCTCGCTGGCCATGATGATCTTTGTATCATGCTTGTCATCGCTTTCCCAGTCAGAAGCGTTTTTGGCAGGGGAGCCGTAGGGAAACCTAAACAGGATTTTAAGCCTTTTATCCTTTATAAGGGGAGATTGTGCTTTGACGGCTACGGCATCTAATTCAGGATGACAACAGGTTTTTACCCAAACGGGATAGCCGGCTATGCAAAAGCGGCTGGTGATGACGCCCTGCCATAGGTCAAGCTCCTGATGGATGCTCCTCCTATCAATTAAATCGATGGGCTTTTCTCCCAACAAAGAGAAGTCAAAGCCTATATTGGCCAAATTGAGCCTGTGGGGGTTTTGCCTCAACCAATTGAACAGCTCCTCCTGCCCCTTCGCGGATGTTGCATATCCGACTTCGCGGCCGTTTACAATAAATTTTTCCAGCTTAAGCTTGTCTCTGGAAAAACTTTGGTTGTCAGGCGATCGAAAGGAATGCCATCCCCATTGCGATTGCGTACAAAGAGGTGTGTGGCTGTCGTATATTTCGGTGAATGTCTGAAGGCCTGTAACATCTACGGTAAATGCAAATTCACCATTTCCTACCGATAGAGGGGATATGGGGTTGACATCTCTCAGAATAGGATTATGCCTTTTTACCAGTTCGTACCTGTCAATGGTCATTGACATTCCAATGCACTTTCCTTTCTTTTTATTTTCTGTTGGTATTGGCGTTTTGAAAATGCTTAAACGTCCAAACTTCAGACCGTTTGGCTATTTTGCTGACTATGACATTACTGATATTATCAAGGCTTTTTATTTAATGTCAACTATCAATCGTATTTTTGTGTAAGCGATTGCTTTAAGTTTTTTAATTTTTAAACTTAAAAATCCTATAAATTTGCTGGTTGACTTTTCCACAATGCTAAAAATGTAATAATTATTTAACAAATTTGTAATTTGCATTATATATAATAACTTTAGCTCAAAACTGAGAGTAGGTGGTATGAATGATGAGAAAAGCTTTAATTATAATGGTTTGCTTGCTGTTGCTGGGCTGTGCAAATTCACGTTGGCAGCCATATGAGAATGACGGCAATGGGAGGGTTACTCAACCAACTGAAATTCATGACACTGTTTCGGGGGAAATAAAGAAAAACAGTTCTGAAACTAATTCTAAAACCACTTCTGAAACCACTTCTATAACCAATGATATAAAGGCCTCGGGTAAGTTTCCAAAAATGTTAATGACAATTGACGATTTGTATTCCGTGGAGGATAAAATTGGGTTATACGACTTTGATACACAGCAATTTACTCCTGTAATGGATTCAGGTAAGTACTGGCTTTGCAGATATATTCCAGGAAAGGAATGGGTTGTATATGTGCAAAAGCGACAAGTGCTTATCTACGATATGAAAACAAAAAAGACAAGAGAACTGGTATCTATAGGTGAAAATGAAGAGTGGGGAGCGGATTTTTATGTATCCCCGCAGGGTACAGAGCTTATTTTTACTACCGCAATATATCCCGATGAAGGTAGTTTCCTGTATGTTGTTAATCTGGAAAATGGAAATCACCACAAGTTCGATAATGTAGTTCGTGCCGTGTGGTGGGGACAGAGGATAATAGCATGTGAAGTAATACTAACCAACCGCCGTATACCAAACGATATACGGCGGTGTTAGAGAAGCCGAATAGGGGAATTATTCAGCTTCATATTTATTTAATAAGTAATCTACCATAGCTCTGGCAGTGTCTATGACTACTGATTGATTTGTGATGCTGCTGTCAACTTCTCCCGTTGGAGTGTTAATAATATGAGTTATACTGATAAGGATATTTTTATATGATAATATACAATTATCGTATCTACCTAGCAATTTGATGTGTTTTAAGTTACTTGGTATCTTATTGCCGCTATATAACAGGTCATTGTACAATGCCTTTTTCATATACGATAAGTCTATAAAGATTATATGCTCTAAATCCTCGGTAGCATAAGCAAGGCGAACTTGTGTAGTATCACTATCCTGGTCTCCGCTTACTGTTAGAAATTGTCTTTGATAAAAGGTTATATCTTTATCTACAATAATATAGTTTGGTTCGTTGTGTATCAAATTGAAATGCTTTAGCACCAGGTTTTCTGCTATATCATTGCACAAATCTCTGTATTGAGAATATGTCAGTGCATTTTCAGATTGGTTAGCATCATCATTCATATCCTGTTCGGATGGCTGGGCTTCGTTGTTCATGTTCTGTTCGGATGGCTGAACATTGTTGTTCATATTCTGAGTCTGAGTAGGTTCAGGTGTTTTTCCCTGATCTACTTGATGATAACATGACGACAATATAACTAGACTAAAAAGTAAAATAAAAAAGACATATTTTTTCATATTTGAGACCTCCTGTTTTATTTAATTGTAAACAAGGTATTGGAACACAGGCGAGATTATACCAAAATAGAACAGGTATAAAACTAAGGCAAAAAAACAAGGATGTTGTACAAATATATGTTTATTTTAAAATTTGATTAGCCATGTATTCGAATTAACTATCAAACCCCCTAAAGTATGACCCATTAGTGTAAGATATAACATTTGACATAATACCCCATCCTCCTTGATTTGTTTCTATATAGGTTCCGACTAGAATATAGTCATGGTTAGGGGTTACATAATATTTATACCACACCGCAGAACCGCCAGAATACGCACCACCCTTGTATTTATTTATATATGCTTCATGTCCTGGTGGAACATTCATCTGTGCTTCAATTTCATCACTCTTCTCTGTAATGTGTGTATGTGTTACTTGCGCTCCAAACTTCGCTTGAAGTGCGGCTAAGAATTGAACTCTAAATTCTGCGTCTGCCTCTATTTTGCCAGACACATCCCATTCTGTTGTCACTGTTTCCCTTTGTATATATTTCAATGTAACAGTTTCATGACTTCTGTTCCACCAGTTGACTTGACTGACGAAAAATCTGTAATTGTCTGAGGCATAATAATATCCACCTTCCCAATAGCCCATTGGCGATATACCAGTGTTGGGTCTTCTAATGATATCTTCGTCATCTAATATTTCTGTGCTGACTATGTTCCCGTTGATGGCCATATGATATGCTTTTGGTGTAGGTAGTTTATATTGCTTTTGCTGTTCTATTTCGTATTTATCAGGTTTTGTGGTAAAGTTACCCATGCCGGCAGATACATATAAAGTGTTGAACATACAGGCAAGTGCTACCAGTAGAAACATAAAAACGCTTTTTCTTTTCGTGATATCAACCTCCATATATAAAATATTACTTTTTATGTCAAGCAGGAGTTCTCTTATCCACTTTTGCCAAGGTGTAAGTTATATCATAAATTCAATTTAAATGCGTAAAGTGGAAGCAAGAGAATCCTGCACGACATTTAATAACCTGATTTTCCAGATTTATATTGATGATTTCGTTAAACTTTTGAGTTTTTTGAACAGTACATCGAAATTCATGTGCTAATCCATGTAAGTTGGTATCTTAACTGTAATTTTACGTAAAAATTATACAATATTACCAATGTAATGTCAATAGATTCGGGTCATTTTTTCGTGACCTTTATGAATAAAAATCGTTTTAAAAAATCGTATGGGGAAACTGAAAGATAATTATAGCTTCTGCACTGTGTTTTTGCTCCTGTTGTGGGTGGATTGTCAATTTTTATTTTAGTAAAACCTGAATGACAAAGCTGTTTAAAAAAATGTTGCAGGTGTCACTTTTGGTATACTTTCTTATTCTTTTATATTAAATAATAGCTTAATTAGAAGGGGGCAGATGAGGATTATGTCAATTAGAGACTATATGAAAAATGCCAATTTGATATTCAAAAGAGAATTTAAGCGAAGACCTGTCACCAACGGTATTGTGCTGCATCATGCGGCGGCTAGCCAAGCCACTCCACAGCAGATCCATGAATGGCACCTTAAAAGGGGATGGATAGGTGCAGGGTATAATGTGTATGTGCGCAAGGATGGCTCGGTGTGGGAGCTGCGGCCGCTGTGGGCTGTCGGGGCACATGCTGAAGGAGTCAACTCTGAAAGCATTGGCGTGTGTGCTGAGGGCATGTATCATCCTTCAAGCAGCCAGCCGTATGACAGGGAAATGCCCGCAGCGCAGCTTGATGCTCTGGTCAAGGTGATAAAGGACCTGTTGGAGGAATACCCTTCTATTAAGTGGATCAAGGGTCACAAGGAGGTGCCAGGGGCTGCTACTGCCTGCCCTGGCTGCTATTTTCCTCTTGAGAAAATTGTCATGGCTGCAACCAATAGCTCTAATATTGGGGAGGTGGATTATATGAAAAAGGGAGACAGAGGTCCGGAGGTTAAAAGGCTACAAAGGCTTTTGATGGCGCTGGGCTGTCAGCTGCCTAAATATGGAACGGATGGAATTTTTGGTGCCGAGACCGAGGCTGCGGTGAATGCTTTTAAAAAGTCGGTCGGGCTGCAGCAAAACGGGGTTGTGGACATCATTACCATGATGGCAATGGCAGAAAAGCTGCTACAAGATAAAACCGCTTTGGAACAGGAAAATGCTACTTTAACAAACAGAGTACAAATTTTGGAGGATGAGCTGAAAAGGGAGCTTGAATCTGGCAATGAAGCTGCAGAAAGATATATCAAGGAGCTTGAGGAAAAGAACAGGAGATTTATAGAGTTTTTCAAGTTGCTTAATCAGCTGGCAAAAGAAGTGGAGAAGCGAATCTGGCCAATTCAAAAACAGGCTGAATCGGTTGAAAAAATGTGGTAAAATGTTCTTAGTAAAATATCAATGGGCAGAAATGCTTTCCTCCTTTGACTCATATTATGGATTATATAAAGTCTTCATAAATCCGGCATGACAATTATCTATCAGGCAAACTGTTTATTAGCTATTTAAATTAAAGGGGGCGGCATGGTGAGAGCCAAATTTCTACACTTAGCCGATGTCCATCTAGACACGCCTTTTCAAATCAGGACAAAGGATATGCGCATGTTTTTGCGCCAGGCAATTCGAGAGGCATTTCAAAGGGCAGTAGACTTAGCTATATCCCACAAGGTGCACGCCGTCCTTATTGCAGGGGACCTGTTTGATAATGAGACTCTGAGCTTTGCCACCGAAAAGTTTATGGTAGAACAGATGAAAAGGCTTTATGAGGCACAAATACCGGTGTTTTATGCGCCGGGCAATCATGACCCTGTCGGGGTGATGTACCGGAGAAGCTTGATTGAATGGCCTGATAATGTAAAGGTCTTCAACGCTAAAAAGCCGGAAACTTGCCCAATTCATGATAGGGAAGGACAACTTGTGGCCTGGATCACGGGGGCTGGACATGAAAGCCCGCGTGAAAAGGACAACATCGTCAAGGATTTTCCCCATGCCCGGGACAACGCCATACCCCATATAGGGCTTGCCCATGTTTGGGTTACCGGCGCAAGTGGTGAGGGGCAACATGACAGGTATGCCCCCTGCACTCTTGAGGACGTGGTCGATAAGGGTTATACCTACTGGGCGCTGGGGCATATTCACTCTAGAGTTCACCTGGTTGAAAAGCCGTTGGTGATATATCCAGGCAATCTAGTAGGGCGCCATCACGGTGAAGAAGGCTCAAAAGGAGCCTATTTGGTAGAGATAGATGGTCCAGGTGAGGTTAAGGCTAAATTTTATCCTGTGGCGCCGGTGCGCTGGATCACCTTCAATGTGGACAACCTCTCTCAGGCTATCAATTTGTCCCAGTTACAACAACGCATGTATGAAGCGCTGATACAGCAGCTTGAAAGCCAAGAGCAGGTTGAGGAAACGCAAAATATCATCGCGAGAGTTGTACTGGAAGGCCCGTGTCCTCTATATAGCCAGTTATGTTTCCACAGGGCTCAAGAGTACCATCAAGAAGAAAACATCCAGATACTGGAGGAGTATCTATACGATAGCCTGGGATTTAGGTATGTGGAAGTGGTTACCGATGGGCTTACCCGTCCTGTGGTTCCCCAATCTTACAAAGGACAGCCCCATGTATTAGGAACTGCTCTGGATATCATAGAGGAGGCCAGGAAGGATCCCCAGGTTTTGCTTAAATTGAAGCCCGATATACTGGCCGGTTGCCCTGCGGGGAATACCGATGATATTATCGCTTATCTTAATGAATTGCTTGAGGGATTGGACTATGAAGTAGCTATTCGGATGATGGAGGAGATGATATGAGATTCCAGAGGTTAAAGGCCAAGGCTTTCGGTTGCTTGAAGGATTGGGAAAGTCCGCCGCTTAAGCCAGGCCTTATACTGGTATTTGGACGCAACGAGTCGGGTAAAAGCACGCTTTTTAACTTGATAACCACGTTGTTTTATGGATGGACCCCCGCAAATAAGGATGAGAATCCCTTTGTGCCCTGGGGAGAGGTCGAGGCTGCCTGCGAGGGGGAACTTGTGCTAAAGGAAGGAGAAGTGGTAACCGTCATCCGCAGGCTGAGAAGCACTTCAACAGGAATGCTGCTGAGAAAGGATAATGCAATTGACCTTAGAAACAGGCCGCTTTCGTATGTGGAGGTTTTACCGAGGGAGGTCTTCAGGGAGGTTTACGCTGTTGAGCTCAGTGCCCTAAAGTTTCCGCAGCCTAGGGCATGGGAGACCATGCAGCAGTTACTACTGGGAGGACAGTTTAGCTCCTTTATCAGGCCGGTCCATCAGGTAACGGGAGAGCTGGAAGAAGAAGCCAATCGTCTTTGGCGCCCCGACAGAAGGGGTAAGCCACGGGCCAAGGAGATAGGTGAACGAATCAGTGAGCTTAGAGCTTTACGGGATGAGGTTAGAGCGAGGGAGGAAGGACTGCGCCAGGCGCAGGCGAGGTTGGCTGAATGCCGGCGCATGCTGGAGGAGAAGATAGCCAGAAAATCTCAACTAATAGCATATATAGATCGCTGTGAACGACTAAACCCTGTGCGGAAAAAGCTCAAAAGGGTACAGGAGCTAAAAGAAATTTCGGCTTACGTTGCCAATTATGATGATTTGCCGGAGAATCCAGCTCAGCATTTAAAAAATATTGATGCGCAGCTGGAGGATCTGGAGGGTCAAAGGGATAGGCTGGAAAGCAAAAGGCGTCAGTTGGAAAGCATCGTACAGTCCTTTACCCAACAGGACCAACAGTTGTTAGAGCATGGCGATGACATCAAACTGCTTGTAAAGGCGTATGACCGCATAAGGGCTGATCAGGAAGAGCTTAAGGATTTAGAGTTTGATATAAGAAGTAAGGAAGAGCAGCTCAAACGCCATGCCTCTCAGGTGCTGGTAGGCGGTTGGAAGGCAGAGCTTACAAAGGTGTTGGAAGCTGTTGATACGGCTGTATTGAAATCAGCGATAGATTCTTTCAGGCAGGCTCAGGAGCGTTATCAGGAACAGATGAACAGGGTTGAGGCTCTGAAGATAAGTATAGGGCAAGGCACAGGTGGCAAATTTATACCATGGCTTTGTGGAGCCATCTGTATGTTAGGAGCGCTAGGGCTTATACTGGCCAATACGTCTGAAGCAAAGTTTTTATCGGTATTTATAGCGTTAACGGGAATAATTTTGCTACTGGTTTGGTGGTTTTTTGGCAAAAAGCCTACCGAGCATCTTGGAGTCAAACTTGAGGAAAAACGCCTTGAGCAGCTGCATGAAAGCGTGAAACGGGCTTCTGCGCGCATCAAAACGTTGCTAAACGGTGTGCCGGTCATCCCCCAGAGGCTTGAAAGTCCAGACAGTGATCTGTTGCTGGATATAGATCAGTTAAAAGAGCTGCTGTATTGTATAAGGGAAAACCTTCAAAGAAAGATGACAATTGCTGACCGGATAACCCAATTGGAAAACAGGACGTTGGATTTGCTTAAGAAGTGCGGGCTAGATAAAAGTCAGGCCGGCAAAAATCTTGAGTGGCTTTATGGTAATCAGCGTGATGATGGCCATTCTGGACGTGGAGTTTTGCCCAGCAACGGCGGCAATGATTGGAAAGTAAAAGGCTTTGCATGCCTATATGGTGATGCGATACAGGGTGACTACCGCAGACCCATTAACGGCACGGGCTCGAGAGATGTGCTTGGGATGATAGACCTTCTTCAGGTCATGCTGCAGGAAGCCGAAAGACACCATCAGGACGCCCAAAATGCAGATGGGCAGTTAGAGGACTTAAAACGGGAGCTATGTAAAGTCGATGAGGCAATAGAGCGTCTACAGAATGAGAAGAGCTACATACTGTCGCGTTTAAATGAACTGCCGGGAGAGAATATAGATGCCAAAGTTAAAGGGCTTATCAGGGCCAGAGAACTGGCACGCCAGGCTGATAGCATACTGGAAGACCTAAAAAGGGATTATCCTGACCTGGAAGGCATACAGAGACAGATCATGGAGCTCGCGCAAAAGGATGAGGAGTGGTCGTTCGATGATGAGGCATTGGCACGGGCAAAGGCCGAGCGGGACCAGATAGAGCAGGAGATCAATGCCCTCAACAGTGAGATAGGTACATTGAAGAAGGAGATCGAGATAGGCATGGGGCAGGGAAATATGGACGAGATAGAGAGCGAGATTGCCCTGCTCGAGATGGAGCTCAAAAAAATAGCCCGACAGAGGGACAAACTTATGCTCATAAGGAACGTGATACTGGAGGCTGAAAAGCGGTTTCGAGAGGAGCATCAGCCTGATGTCTTGAAAAAAGCTGGTAGATACCTTTCGGCCATTACCGATGGCAGGTATACCCACCTGTTTACCAAAGAAGGCCAGCAGGATGCTCTGCTTGTTAAGCGTTTTGATAGCCAAGAGCTTATAGAGGTAAAGGAGGGGGCCTTAAGCCGGGGTACCCTTGAACAGGTGTATCTCTCACTGCGCTTAGCCTTTATGGAGCATTTGGATCCGGGAGGCGAGCATTTGCCGGCCTTTCTTGACGAGGTGTTTGTAAACTGGGATGGTTTTCGCCTGGACAACGGCTTTGCTCTGTTAAAGGAGCTGAGTAGGCAGCGCCAGGTCTTTGTCTTTACTTGCCATGATTGGCTGGTGGAAAGGCTGACCAGCAAGCTGGATGCTCAGGTGGTGGAGCTCGGGATGTGACGGGGCATTGGATAATGCGCCACAGAGATAAAGTCATTTTTCTGAGTATCGGCCTGTCATAGTAAATGGTTGTTTAAAGAGAAGATCAGAGGGTATTATTTTAATAGTGCTACAAAAATGCTAACTTTAGTATATATAGCTAAGTTTACTCAAAGTGCTATAAGGCAGCGCTGAGTTACAGTGGGGGCATATATTCGTTAATATATACAAGTTAAATTTTTATCAAAATACCGTGTATGTAAATGGATGCAAAAGCAAAAAGATCATCTAATAGATGGGAGGGGTATCTTATGGATTTTTTACAGCTTGCCAAGAGCAGGTATTCATGCCGCAGTTACAAGAATGTGCCGGTAGAAAAGGACAAGCTGGAAAGGATACTTGAAGCAGGTAGGGTAGCTCCCTCGGCTTGTAACCTGCAGCCTTTATACTTGGTGGTAATCACCGAGGGAGAGTTAAAAGAAAAAGTGGCTGCCACTTATGGCGGCAGGTGGCTCAAAGAAGCCCCGGTGATTATTGTGGCCTGCGGTGATCACAGCAAGTCGTGGAAGAGGAGTGACGGCAAGGACCATTGCGACATCGATGTGGCCATTGCAGTGGACCACATGACGTTAGCGGCGGCTGAACTGGGCCTGGGTACATGCTGGATTTGCGCGTTTAATGCTGCAAAGTGCAAGGAGGTCTTAAATCTTCCCGACCATATTGAACCAATGGTTATTTTGCCCATAGGCTATCCCGCTGATAAGGGGAACCCCGATAGGCACACGGTACAGCGCAAGAACCTTGATGCCATAGTATGCTGGAATGGCTTTAAGGGGGCCTGATGGTAACAGGCTCCCCATATTTTTTACCCGTTAAAAATAGGGCAAAAGACATACGGCATAAAAATGCCTTTTGTGTGATATATGAAGATATAAAAGAGGCTGTTAACGTGTTGTTGAACAACGTATGAGAAGAATATTTTATGATAAAGAAAAATTTGTGTTTTAGCAGATGGGCAAAAAGGTTATAGAAAAGATATGGACGATGAGGATGCTAATATGAGCCATATGGTACTTAGAAAAACGATGCCTTGTTGCAGCGTTATTCCAAATGTCTTGATTTTCTATAGTATTAAGACAGTACTTTATCTACTGAATGTATTAATCTTGTAGCAAAAGCGGCGTTGTCTGCTTAATATGTGAACATAATTTTTAACGAAAGGAGAGGGTATATTGTGAAAGCATACGTAGATAAAGATACCTGTATTGGATGCGGGCTCTGTGCCGATCTATGCCCTAGCGTTTTTCACATGGACGATGACGGGCTTGCAGCGGCTATAGAGGGCGAGATTCCCGAGGATGCTGTAGACTGTGCACAGGATGCTCAGCAGCAATGTCCCACCGGAGCCATAAGCATTGAGTAGAGACTTGAAGACTACCTAACAGCCGAGTAGCATGTTTGGGCAATAAACAGTAAAGATCAAAATGACAAGTTAAAGAGCCGTATAGTATTTGCATATGAGATGTATTAAGGCTTGAAGTTACTTTTAAGATTGTTAAATAAAGGTAAAGGCCTGATAATAGAATTATGAATTTGAAAGGAATAGAGGGCTACGGGATTTATTTCCGATTTTGCCCTCTTTTTATGTTAATAGTGAAATTAAGAAGGGAGAGAGATTAATGTTGCCAAAAGGCGATTTGTGGCTTTTTGTAATGTATGAGACGGATAAGGTGCTGGGATTTTTTACATAAAATGCACAATTAAAGAAGGATTTATGGTAATAATGTAGAATTATTTAAATAAAATTGTTTGGATATGTGAGCGTGAAATTGTCGTAGCCACAAAAAGGGTTGCTTTACCTTGGTAGATAGAAATTGCATTATCTGCGTTTTTCTTTGAATACAGCTTTAGAAGCATAATAAGATTCAAATGCAAATCATATCCGCTGTTGCAATAGCGTTTAATAAACCAAATAAAGCAAGATAAGAGGGGTAAGAGCTTATGAGAATAAAGCTTACATTTCAGGCTGAAAAAAATATAATTATACCGGTGCAGTATAATTATTTTGTGCAATCTATGATATACAACAATATTTCTAAGGAATTGTCGGATTTCCTCCATGACCATGGATTTATGATAAATGGCAGGCAGTTTAAGTTGTTTACATTTTCACGGTTAATGGGCCATTTTAAGATGAAAAACGGTAAAATAGAGTTTACGCCTCCTGTCGAGCTCATTGTGGCTTCGCCGGTTGAAAGATTTTTGCGCGAACTGGCTGAGGGTATGCTGCGAAATGATAACTTAAATATATGCGGACAAAAGCTGATACTTACCAGTATAGCAGTATTTCAGGGTTTTGAAGACATGGATTTCAACGAAGAAGTGCTCATAAAAATGCTTTCACCGGTTGTGGCTTACAACACCGTGAAAAAGGGCGGCAGATCGCGGACGATCTATTTTTCTCCCTGGGATGAATGGTTTTCTGAGCTTATAAGGATGAATCTTGAGAGGAAATATCAGCTCATATACGGTGAGAGCATACAGGACGGCGATATAAAAATAGAGCCTTTGGGGCCTAGGGATGAGCGGTACTGTAAAGTTTTAGAATACAAAGACACGGTAATAAAGGGCTGGAATGGAATATATAGGTTAAAGGGAGATAGAAGGCTTATAAAAGTTGCCTACGAGGCCGGATTGGGCAGCAAAAACTCGCAGGGGTTTGGGTGTTTTGAGATAATAGAGGGATTTAAAAGATAAAATTTTGTGCAAATTTAACAAATTTTGGGCCATAAAATTTATAAGACAGAAATGATGTCTAATTATATGGTATAATGATTATGGAGTGTTAAAGAGTGAGTTTTAAATTATTGAAAGCTTTAAACATATCGTCACAAATCAGGCTATGCAAAGTTTTGTATTTAACCAGAGAGTGAAAAGGGGGGCAGAAAATGCTTGCTGCTGTAAGAGAGATAGGGCAGCTCAGGATTAAGCAGGAAGGGTTAACTCCTTTAGAAGTGCTTGTAGAGGATCCGGATTCCAATGGCAGCTATAAAAAAGTTATAGCAATCGTCTTAAAAGAGCAAGCGGGTGGCAGGTGGAGTTTTGAAGGTGTTGAGCTGGAGGATTATGATAAAGAAAAAATAATGAGATATCTATACAGAAGTGGTGCCGCCAACGGCGCAGATCTCACGCCTACAGCGAGATTGAGTGGCAAACCTGAAACCACCTTTGATAATAAAATACTTGGCTGGTTTAATATACTTGGGGAAAAGCATCTCCCTGTTTCAGATCAAGAGAGGGATTTCTTAGCACAAATCAAGGAACAGATAGCGCAGAATGCAGACTACATAAGGGAACGAATCTTAAAAACAAGGGATGAGACGCCCAATAAAACGGGTATAGTTGTTACGCTTAAGTTTAAGCAAGATGGTGAAGAAAAGTACATAGGTGATTTTCCAGTTTTTGCGCAGTTGCTTTTATATCAGGTAAATGAAAAGGGCCAAAGGTGTGCTGCAAAAGATAAAATATGTTCAATTTGTGGACAAAGAAAGGATGTGGTAATAGGCAATTTGGATACTTATGCATTTTATACATTGGATAAGATTGGGTATATAACAGGTGGTTTTAAAGAAAGCCAAGC
>NZ_VSCO01000221.1:0-1732 GCF_047459465.1 Caldicoprobacter sp.
GGATATCATTGGTAACGATTCAGATAGGCACTGTGGTACAAGAAAAGGTAACGGCCAAAGTGTGAAGGCAAATTCTTCCAGCTGCCGGAAGCCGCTTAAATCAAGGGGTTGGAGGCGAGCAGCTTAACTGCTCGAAAGGCGGTCTCCAAAACCGTTGGTTGCGGGTTCGAGTCCTGCCTCCCCTGCCAAAAAAGGAAAGGAGCGTTTGAAAGCTCCTTTCCTTTTTTATATTTTACAGGGAATCAAATGCTAGTTTAGAGGATTACCATTACTTACGTAAATGGGTATAAGCAGCTTTTGACCTGCTCTTATGTTGGAATTTTTAAGCCCGTTGACTTTCCTTATCTGTCGTATGTACTCCCGAATATCAGTATGCGGCGGCAGGGTGCGCTCCGCAATGCGCCAGAGGGTATCACCTTCAGCTATCTCTACCTGTATCCAATGCGTATCGCCAGCAGCTTTTCCCCCGTTCCATATGGCTGCTATCAACAAAACAAATAGCGCAGTCACCACCGTCAAGAATATACAAAACCTAGTTTTGGATTTGATCCTGATCTGCCTTGACACAGTTTTTACCCCCTCTTATTTGCGAATACGAACTTATGTTCGTGCCTCTGTTTATATTTTACACGAACTTATGTTCGCCGTCAAGGAGGTAAAGAGCGGGTTTGCGAACACGTGTTTGATTTTATGCTGCCAGCATGATATAATAATGACATCCAGCAAACACGGAAAGGGGTTTAGCAATAGCTATGGACCAAAATATCACCGAGAAACAGCAAAAAGTATTGGAATTTATCAAAAAGGAACTTAAAACGAAGGGATACCCTCCCTCGGTACGCGAGATATGCGAAGGCCTGGGCATTAAGTCAACGTCCACTGTGCACGGATATCTCGAAAGGCTGGAAAAGAATGGTTTTATACGAAGAGAGCCTACAAAGCCTCGAGCTATAGAGGTATTGGAGGATACCACAAAAGAAGTGGTTAACGTTCCCATCGTAGGCCAGGTAACCGCAGGCAAGCCCATACTGGCTGTAGAAAATATTGAGGATACCTTTCCCCTTCCAGCCGAAAAACTGCCAAACAGCTACGTCTTCATGCTGAAGGTGAAAGGCGATAGCATGATTGAGGCAGGAATTTTCGACGGCGATTATGTGATAGTCAAACAACAGCCCACCGCAGAAAACGGGGATATCGTAGTGGCACTCATAGGAGATGAGGCCACCGTGAAGAGATTTTATAGAGAAAAGGACCATATAAGGCTCCAACCAGAGAACCGTTATATGGACCCCATCCTAGTACGTGAACTCACAATCTTGGGCAAAGTAATAGGCGTGATACGATTTTTCAAATAAAAATGAATCCAGTGGAGATGAATTCATCATAAAAAGGCTTTATAGAGTTTATTAGAAAAAGCGATATCATAAACTATACTATATCATGGGAGACTGATGAATCCCTTACGGTACATTTGAGCCAGCACCTTCATTAAGGCAAGCTTTACATGCTCATAAGTGAGGCCCCCCTGCAGGTACACCACATATGGAGGTTTAAGTGGCGCATCGGCGCTCAGTTCAATGGACGCTCCCTGGACAAAGGTACCAGCGGCCATGATCACTTGATGCCGATAGCCGGGCATATCCCAGGGATACGGAAGCACGTGGCTGTCCACCGGCGAAGCCGATTGTATGGCCTGACAGAAAGCGATGAGCTCCTCTGCACTCCTCAAGCG
>NZ_VSCO01000079.1:0-8434 GCF_047459465.1 Caldicoprobacter sp.
TGAGAAAAGGTTTTATGTTGATTCTAGGCTGTGGCGGCATGCGGTTATGGTGAAGTGTACAACGAGGGTAGAGTTTACAAATGATATATAGAGTAACAAGCAATATCAATACTCTACAAGCGTACAAAGTATAAGAATAAATGATATCCCTGTAGGTAGGGTGAATGAGCATTGCCTGCAAATAATGACAATCTAAAATTGGATGAGGCTCAATTGAATAGGTTATTTGTATACGGCACGCTGATGAAGGGATTCTGGAATCACAGCAGGTACCTGGAAGGCCGTATAAGTTGTATAATTCCGGGGAAAACGCAAGGCTTGCTCTATCATCTGCCGCAGGGCTATCCGGCTATGCTTAAGGGTGAAGGAACAGTCCGCGGGGAGATAGTAGAACCGGTGAACCGAGACCTTTTAAGGAAGCTTGACGGATTGGAAGGGTACTACGGATATGGGGAGGATAATCTGTACGTCCGAGAGATAATAGATGTATTTACCGATGATGGAGAAATGCTTTGCTGTTGGGTATATATCTATGCAGATGGGGAATATGCACGAAAAAGAGGGATTTTTATCCCTGACGGTGACTGGAGAAAATTTATGCAAAACAGGGGGTATATATGAATAAAAAGTATTTTGCTTATGGAAGCTGTGTAAATGTGGAATCGTTTAAAGAGACCATGAGAGATGCAAAATGCGAGGATAGATTTCGCATTTGTGGCGATGAATACCTTCAGGTAGTATTAGAAGGTATGAAGCAGCATTTCCCCCGCAAATACATTAACAGGTATTTAATCGATCACTGTAACGACGAATTTGAAACAAAACGCTAACAAAGGTGTTCACCTTCGCTTACAAAAGTATAGCCTACTTTATCTGAAAAGCATTGATGATGTGGTTGAATTGGCATGAGCCGTCACGGTTTAAAATCACCTCTACCACGTCAAACCGGCAGTTTATATCCTTTATTCCATTTTCCTTCATGTAGTATTGCGCTATTTTGAAGTATCTCATTTGCTTTTTGAAGGTCACCGCCTCGGCTGGTAGGCCAAAGCACATGCTGCGCCTTGTCTTCACTTCTATGAATATCAGAACATCATCCTGTTGGGCTATGATGTCTATCTCACCTAAGGGACAGCGGTAGTTGCGCTCCAGTACGCTTAGGCCTTTATGGGACAGGTACTCGGTTGCCCTTTCCTCACCCCACCTGCCGAGAGCTTTTGTGTTCAACTTCAAAGGCCTCCTTTTAACTTACAAATTTTTCACAGAAAGTCCTGCGGTGGATAGGAGACAGCCCGAACTTCTTTATGCTTTCTATATGCTGCTTGGTGCCGTATCCCTTATGCTTTTCAAAACCGTATTGAGGGTAAACTTCGGCCCATCTCACCATCTCGCGGTCTCTAGTGACCTTGGCGATTATAGAGGCGGCCGCAATGGCCTGCGAACGCACATCACCTTTTACTAGAGGAAACTGCGGTATGGAGCAGCTTTCAAGCTCAAGAGCGTCTATGAGCAGGCAGTCGGGAGATGGATGGCAGGCCAGTACAGCCTGTTCCATTGCCTTACGGGCGGCATTGAGTATATTTATCCTGTCTATCTCTTCCGGTTCCACCCGGCCTATACCCACAGCAATAGCTTTGGACATTATTACGTCATACAGCCGTTCTCGCCTTAAAGGCGAAAGCCTTTTGGAATCCCTGATGACGAAAGAGGAATCCACTATGCCTTCTATGAGGACTTCTTTGGGCAATATGACGCAAGCTGCCACCACTGGGCCAGCCAGCGGCCCGCGACCTACCTCGTCTACACCTCCTACCAGCGTATATCCCATATCCCAGAATTTGATATCTTCTACCAGTATTCCTGTCTTTGCTATTATTTCTACTGCCATATCTTCCTACTCCTTATGGAAAATAGTATCCTACTCTTTATGGGAAATTGTATCATAGCGTACCAGGCTTTGACAAGAAAATTCCGCTGCTCCACGAGGGTTTGATAACTCTTGCTTGACTCCATATATGTGTCGAATGTATCATAAAAGATGAAAAAGCTGGTTTGTATGGAGGAGAATTGTGGTGGGGGATATTGTCGATAAGGTATACTGGGTGTGGCTGTCCAGTATACCCGGCATAGGCGCCAAGCGGTTTTACTATATGGTAAAGAGGTTTGGCAGCCCCAAAGCGGTATGGGAATGCAGCCGTAATGATATCCTGGATGCATACAGGCTGATTGGAGATAAGGCCATAAAGAATGTAATGATCCACAAGAGCATGGAGTACCTGGAGAAAGCCCAAAAAATCGTTGAGGATCCTAATATCCAGGTAATAACTTTGATAGATGATGAATATCCTAAACTCTTGAAGACAATATATGATCCTCCACCGGTGCTTTATTGCAAGGGACAACCACTTAAGGAAACGCCGTATATGGTCTCCATCGTGGGGTCGAGGCGGACTTCGGAATACGGCAGGCAAATGGCTGAAAAGCTGGCTTACGAGCTGTCATGCGCCGGGGTTACTGTAGTAAGCGGCCTTGCCAGGGGAATAGATGCCATGGCACACAGAGGCGCCATACGAGCCGGTGGCTATACCATTGGAGTTCTGGGATGCGGAGTAGACGTCATATATCCCAGGGAAAACAAGAAGTTGTTCATGCAAGTGCAGCAGCAAGGCACATTGATGAGCGAGTATCCGCCGGGGACCCAGCCTGCTGCAGGCAATTTTCCGGCAAGGAATAGGATCATAAGCGGCCTGTCCCAGGCTGTTGTGGTGGTGGAAGCCGGCAGTGCCAGTGGTGCGCTTATCACCGCCGATTTTGCATTAGAGCAGGGCAGGGAAGTGTATGCTCTGCCCGGAAATGTCACCAGTCCTTACAGCAGCGGAACAAACCGGCTGATAAAGGAGGGGGCTACGCCGGTGACGAGTGCCGGCGATATACTAGAAGCCCTTGGCATAACTGCCAATAAGGAGATTAAACAGCCCTCTTGCCTTGCTCATCAGCTGGATATTTTTGAGATAGAGGTGTATAATGCCCTTGAGGATGGCGAAAAGCTGCTGGAAGAACTGGCTGCCATTACGGGTTTTGATATAGCCAAGCTAAATGCGATTTTGACCCTTCTTGAGATGAAGGGAATAGTAAAACAGCTGCCTGGAGGTAAATTTGCCAGGCAATGGATGAATTGAATGGAGGGATAAGGTGGCACAGGATTTGGTCATTGTCGAATCACCTGCTAAAGCTCGGACCATAAAAAAATTTCTGGGCAGTAAATATAAAGTCGAGGCTTCCATGGGGCACGTGAGGGACCTGCCCAAAAGTCAGTTGGGAGTGGATATTGAAAACGACTTTGAACCCCGATATATAACCATAAGGGGCAAGGGCGAGATAATAAATAAGCTGAAAAAGGAGGCGCAAAACGCCGATAAGGTCTATCTGGCTACCGACCCTGATAGGGAAGGGGAAGCTATATCGTGGCACCTTGCCTATCTTCTGGGCATAGACCCCAACAGTACCTGCAGGATAGAGTTTCATGAGATCACACAGCAGGCCGTCAAAAACGCCATAAAACATCCCAGGACCATCAACATGAGCCTGGTTTATGCCCAGCAGGCCCGCAGGGTATTGGACAGGGTGGTTGGGTACATGATAAGCCCCCTGCTATGGCGAAAGATCAAGGGGGGATTGAGCGCCGGCAGGGTCCAGTCGGTGGCCACCAGAATGGTGTGCGAAAGGGAACGAGAGATTCAAGAATTCGTTCCTGAAGAATACTGGACCATAACCGGAAAGTTTGTAACGGAGGCCGGCAAAGCCTTTGAAGCCGCCTTTTATGGCACGGCGGATAATAAAATTGTCCCTAAAAATGAACAAGAGGTAAAGAGCCTTGTTGAAAAGCTTGAGACGGCGCAATATACCATCCGTGGGGTTAAAAAAGGCATTAAAAAGCGCAGCGCTCCACCGCCTTTTACCACCAGCACCCTCCAACAGGAGGCTTACAGGAAGCTGGGCTTTACCACGCAAAAGACCATGCTGATTGCCCAGCAGCTCTATGAAGGGGTGGAAATTAAGGGCGAAGGTGCGGTAGGATTGGTGACCTATATTCGCACCGATTCGACGCGAGTAGCTGAGCAGGCGCAGAAGGAAGCTCTGGATTACATAAGGGAAAAATATGGGAAGCAGTATCTTCCCGATAAGCCCAACCAGTATAAGAGCAAAAAGGGTATACAGGATGCCCACGAGGCCATACGGCCTACCTCCATATTGAGGGAACCGGAATCCATAAAGGATTCCCTCACCAGCGATCAGTACAAGCTCTACCGCTTGATATACGATCGTTTTCTGGCTAGCCAGATGGCCCCGGCGCTGTACGAAACCATGACGGTAGATATCGCTGGGGACAACGGATATATCTTCAGGGCAGCCGGCTCGCGCAAGACCTTTGCGGGTTATACCATCATCTATATGGAGGGCAGCGATAATGAATCATCCGAAAAGGAGGATGTGGAGCTGCCGGAAGTGATCGAAGGCGAGAGCCTCAAGCTTAAGAAGCTGGTTCCCGAGCAGCACTTTACACAACCGCCGCCGCGATATACCGAAGCGTCGCTGGTTCGTGCCCTGGAGGAGATGGGCATAGGCAGGCCTAGCACCTATGCTCCTACCATTTCAACCATCATCGCAAGGGGCTACGTGGTGAGGGAGAAGAAGAGCCTGGTGCCGACCGAACTGGGGTTCATAGTAACTGATCTCATGATGGAGTATTTCCCCGATATAGTAGATTACAAATTCACTGCCGAGATGGAAAAGCAGCTGGATGAGGTTGAAGAGGGAAAGAAGGACTGGCGGGAGATAGTAAGGGAATTTTATATTCCTTTCCAAGAATTGCTTAAAAAGGCTGACGAAGCCATATCCAAGATAGAGATCAAGGACGAGGTATCCGACGTCATATGCGATAAATGCGGGGTAAACATGGTCATTAAGAGGGGACGGTATGGCAAATTTTTGGCCTGTCCCAATTTTCCCGACTGCCGCAATACAAAGCCCTATGTAGAGGTCATTTCGGCCCGGTGTCCCAAGTGCAACAGCGCCATCGTCGTAAAGCATACCAAAAAGGGCAAAAAGTTTTATGGGTGCGAAAACTATCCTGAATGCGATTTCATATCGTGGGACATGCCGGCCGATGAGAAGTGCCCGCAATGTGGAGCTTTGATGATGGTCAAGCAGAAGAAAAACGGGGAGGAGTATGTAGCCTGCACCAATAAGGAATGTGGATACCGTCACGAAAGAAGTGGGGTAAGCCATGGATAAGGTGATGGTGATAGGCGGCGGGCTGGCCGGCTGCGAAGCGGCATGGCAGCTTGCACGGGCGGGTATACAGGTGGAGCTGTATGAAATGCGGCCCCATAACATGACGCCTGCCCATCATACCGAATATCTTGGGGAGCTGGTATGCAGCAATTCCCTGGGATCTTTCAGGCTGGAGAACGCTTCCGGCCTTTTGAAGGAAGAGATGCGACTGCTGGGCTCATTGATAATAGAGGCGGCCGATGCCACCAGGGTACCGGCGGGTGGGGCGCTGGCGGTGGACAGGCAGCTGTTTGCACAGTACATCACCGACAAGATACAAAGCCATCCGAATATTTCGGTGATTCGCGAGGAAGTAAAAACAATACCGCAAGATCGCTATGTGGTCATCGCAACGGGGCCCCTATCCT
Source organism: Caldicoprobacter sp. (assembly GCF_047459465.1). Taxonomy (NCBI): domain Bacteria; kingdom Bacillati; phylum Bacillota; class Clostridia; order Caldicoprobacterales; family Caldicoprobacteraceae; genus Caldicoprobacter; species Caldicoprobacter sp. Next base: position 5,703 of record NZ_VSCO01000079.1, read on the forward strand.
CGCCGGCTATTTCGGAAGATATAAAACGGTTGATAAAGCAGGAATACCTGTATTTTTTTGATGCTGCGGCTCCCATTGTGGTGAGGGATTCCCTGGATTTTAGCAAGATATTTAAGGCGTCGAGGTATGGGAGAGGGGAAGACTACCTCAACTGCCCCATGACCAAGGAAGAATACGAGAGGTTTTGGCACGAACTGGTAAACGCAAAGACGGTAACCCTGAAGGACTTCGAAGATGAAAAGGTATTTGAGGGGTGTATGCCCATCGAAGTGATGGCCAAGAGGGGTATAGACACCTTGCGGTTTGGCCCTTTAAAGCCGGTAGGGCTTCGTGACCCGCGAACCGGGCAGGAGCCGTATGCCGTGGTCCAGCTAAGGCAGGACAACAGCAAGGCTACCCTATATAACATGGTAGGCTTTCAGACTAATCTGTTGTTTGGGGAACAAAAACGGGTCTTTTCCATGATCCCCGGCCTTGAAAATGCCGAGTTTGTGCGCTACGGGGTGATGCACCGCAACACTTACATCAATTCGCCCAAGCTGCTCAATTCGTGTTACGGCTTAAGGAGCAATCAGTATATATATTTTGCGGGGCAGATTACCGGCGTAGAAGGATACGTGGAGTCGGCTTCCAGCGGGCTGGTGGTAGGGATTAATCTGGCGCTAATGCTCCATGGCAAGCAGCCCATCGATTTTCCGGATACCACCGCCATCGGTGCGCTGGCCCACTATATATCCGATCCTCGTATAGAGGACTTTCAGCCTATGAACAGCAATTTTGGGATCATAGCGCCCCTTGATAAGAAGGTGCGTTCAAGGCGCGATAGAAATTTGATGATTTCGCAGCGGGCGCTAGAGACCATTAAGCAAATTATACAAAACAGCCATTTGGATTTTATCAGAATACATTGAAATTTTTGAAAAATTGTGATAATATTGGTGTGTTTAGTAAAGAGGGAAGGGGAATTTGTAGTTATGCTTAAGGGGACTACCATTATAGCAGTTCGAAGAGGTGATAAAGGGGCCATCGGCGGCGACGGCCAGGTGACGCTGGGGCAGAGCACCATCATGAAGCAGGGTGCGCGCAAAATACGGAGGCTATATCACAATAGGGTAGTGGTAGGATTTGCTGGCACCGTGGCCGATGCCTTTACGCTGAGCGAAAAGTTTGAAACTAAGCTGGAGGAGTATTCTGGCAATCTGCAGCGGGCTGCCGTCGAGCTGGCCAAGGAGTGGCGTGCCGATAAGGTGCTGAGAAGGTTGGATGCAATGTTGATTGCCATAGATTCTAAGGATCTGCTCATAATTTCAGGTACCGGTGAGGTCATCGAGCCCGATGATCAGATTGCCGCCATTGGGTCGGGCGGCAATTATGCTTTGGCCGCTGCCAGAGCTCTCGTTAACAATACCCAGCTAGAGCCGGTGGAGATAGTCAGGAAATCGCTGGAGATAGCTGCGTCCATCTGCGTTTACACCAACAACAATATATATGTGGAAGAGGTTTAGGAGGGGGAGTCCATTGGCCGAATATTATACTCCGAGGGAGATAGTCGAGCAGCTTGACAGGTACATAATCGGACAGGAGAAAGCCAAAAAAGCGGTGGCGATAGCTTTGAGGAATCGCTATCGCAGGAGCAAGCTCGACCCAAAGTTAAGAGACGAGATCACGCCAAAAAACATAATACTAATGGGGCCTACCGGCGTGGGTAAGACCGAGATTGCGCGGCGTTTAGCTAAGCTTGTAAATGCGCCTTTTATAAAGGTGGAAGCCACCAAGTATACCGAGGTAGGATATGTGGGTCGAGATGTGGAGTCCATGGTTAGGGATCTGGTGGAAGAAGCCATCCGCATGGTTAAAAACCAGAAGATGGAGATGGTGAGGGAAAAGGCGGCTCAAGCCGCCGAGAACCGGTTGCTGGACGTACTCCTTCCTCCCAAAAGGAAGAGGTCCCAAAGCCCACTGGGCATGCTATTTCCAGTAGAACAGCCGGCAGCTGAGGAGCAGGATGACGACGATTCTATGGCCCATACCAGGGAAAGGCTGAGGGAAAAGCTGCGCAGTGGCGCTCTGGAGGATACCCACATAGAAATTGAAGTAGAGGACTCGGGATTTGCCAGTTTTGGATTCATCCCTGGCATGGGCAATGAAGAGGTACTCATACAAATACAGGATGTATTCGGCAATCTATTTCCTAAAAGGCGCAAGAAGAAAAAGACCACCGTCAGAGAGGCGCGGCGCATATTTGAACAGGAAGAAGCCCAAAAGCTCATAGATATGGATGAGGTGGTAGAGGAGGCCATCCAGGCTGTAGAACAGCACGGCATAATATTCATCGATGAGATCGACAAGATCGCCGGCCGTGAAAGCGGAGCAGGCCCCGATGTCTCCCGCGAAGGGGTACAGAGGGATATACTGCCCATTGTGGAGGGCACCACGGTTATGACCAAATACGGCCCGGTTAAGACCGATCATATACTGTTCATTGCTGCTGGGGCCTTCCATGTGTCCAAGGTGTCTGATCTCATACCCGAGCTGCAGGGTAGGTTCCCCATAAGGGTGGAGCTGGAAGCTTTAACGAAAGAGGATTTCAAGCGCATACTCACCCAAACTGAAAATGCCATCATAAAGCAGCAGATCGCGCTCCTCAAAGTAGAGGGAGTAGACCTTGAGTTTACCGAGGATGCCATAGACGAGATAGCCAACATCGCTTATATAATGAATCAGACCAGCGA
>NZ_VSCO01000080.1:0-8431 GCF_047459465.1 Caldicoprobacter sp.
TGAGCAACCTTAACAGCCCTTATGGCCAACGGGATGCTGATTAATCCCAGCAACCAAAAGGCATTTCGCAGTACAACGGCCAATGGGATGAACCACAGGTAAGCGATGAGAAACAGGATAGCAAATACCTTGACGCTTTTTTGTTTTCCTAACCTAACTACCCAGTTTCTTTTGTTTCCTTTAAGGTCGGCTTCATAATCGGGAAATTGATTTATCCACAGAACGTTGGCTATTAGGATGCCTATGGGTATGGATATCAATAGAGCTGATAAATCCATTTTGCCCGTTTGCAGGCAATATATACCTAGGACTATGAGGGGGCCAAATGTCAACCCCACCGTTACTTCACCCAGCCCCCGATAAGCCAGCTTGAAGGGAGGAAGGCTGTACACGATGGAAAGCAAAACACCTGCTATCCCTATCCAGAGGACGCTTATTTCCTTAAAAAATATGATGTAAAGGCCTATCCCACAGGCTATCAAAAAGGTAACGATGGCAATTATGACAACTTCAGTTAGCGTAAGCTTTCCGTCAACAATGGTCTTTTTCCCTCCGCTAAAGGGGGTCCGTTTGTCGGGGGATACAAACCGGTCAACCCCCGACAAGTAATCCACATATTCGTTTACTGCGTTTTTGCCAATTTCTATACAATAAACAGCTATAAGAGCTACCAAAAACCAATAAATGTCAAACTTTCCCGTGCAGCCGTAGGCAAATGCCCCACCTACCACCATTGGCACTGTGGAAGCTATCCAAATTTTAGGATCGGCCAGTTGCCAAAAGCCCTGCCATATGCGCTTTACATCCGCCTTCATGCTTAATTCCCCCTATATTGGCAGATATTGCTCAAAGTATTGGCTTTTAAATGCCATTTTTATTATACTTTTAATCTATAATCTCATCAATAGGTGCTCCCGGAGGGACCATGGGATATACCATTTCATCCGGATGTATCATGCATTCTATCAAAACGGGTTGCTCCATTTCCAAGGCCTTTTTAAGCGTATCTTCTACTTCTTCGTTGGAAGTTATTCTGAACCCTTTGATTCCATAGGCATCGGCCAGCTTTACAAAATCCACATCGGGGCCCAACGTGCTGTATGAAAACCTCTTGTTGTAGAACAGATTTTGCCATTGGCGTACCATGCCCAGGGCTTGATTGTTTAAGACCAATTGTACTATGGGCAACTTGTATCTGGAAACTGTAGCCAGTTCTATGGAATTCATCATAAAACTTCCATCACCTGCAACGTTTATTACCTTTCGATCGGGCCTTCCGATGCATGCCCCTATAGCCGCTCCCAGACCGAATCCCATGGTGCCCAAGCCGCCGGAGGAGATAAAGGTTCTCGGTTCATCGAACTTGTAAAACTGGGCAGTCCACATCTGGTTTTGACCTACTTCTGTGGTAATTATGGCTTTTCCAGCAGTAAGGGCGTAAAGCTTTTCTATAATAAAGCGGGGAGATAGTTTTCCTTTGGGAGCAGTGCGCTTTGATGCATATTCCTTTTTCCAATCGTCTATCTGTTTGTTCCAGCTGTTAGGTTGCTTCTCCTCCACTAAATCGATCAATTTCTGGAGTATCTTTTTTACATCTCCGCAAATGGGTATATGAATATCGATGTTCTTACCCAGTTCCGCTGGGTCAATGTCTATATGAATGATTTTGGCATTGGTGGCAAATTTATCGGCTCTGCTTATGACACGATCGCTGAATCGGGCGCCTACGGCTATCAGCAGGTCGCAGTGGGAAATGGCGTAATTTGAAACCCTTGTTCCATGCATTCCCACCATACCCATGAAATACGGATGGGTACCCGGGAAAGCGCCTAAACCCATGAGCGAACATGTCACTGGTGCTTTTATCTTTTCGGCAAAGCGTAGCAGTTCGTGGTTTGCGCCCGATATGTTTACGCCTCCTCCTGCGTATATTACAGGCCTTTCACATTTGTTTATGGCTTCAGCAGCTTTTTGGATGTTTATTTCGATTTGTTCATTGCGGTAAAACTGAGGATGAAATATGTCTTCATTTACATAGCTTGTATCCACCTGAACTGGCTGATAATCTATGACGGTATTTTGTATGTCCCTCGGTATATCGACCAAGACAGGGCCTGGACGGCCGCTTCGTGCTATCTTAAAAGCCTGCCTTATAATATCTGGCAGACGTTGGGCGTCTTTAACGATATAATTGTGTTTGGTGATGGGCGCAGTTATGCCGCTTATGTCCACTTCTTGGAAGGAGTCTTTGCCGAGCAGAGAAGAAGCTACCTGGCCGGTAAACACAACTAGCGGTACCGAATCCATATAGGCAGTTGCAATACCGGTTACCGTATTGGTAGCTCCCGGCCCTGAGGTGGCAAACACTACGCCAACTTTTCCAGTAGCTCTTGCATATCCGTCTGCAGCGTGGGTAGCTCCTTGTTCGTGAGCAGTCAAAATGTGGGTGATGTCTTTTGCATCATAGAGAGCATCGTATACTGGAAGGATGGCTCCTCCAGGAAAGCCGAAAACCACATTTACACCCTGTTCCCTCAAACATTCAATGACCACCTGAGCGCCTTTCAATTTCACTATTTCATCGCCTCCTTTTTCTGAAAATGAGTATTAAAAAACCCTTCATCCCTTTTATTGAAATGGGACGAAAGGTTTTCTTTCGTGGTACCACCGCCTCTCTTAAACCCGCCTGAAAATGCTGCTCTTCCCTTCATGGCCTTTAGGTGGATATTTGTGTATAATTGGCTATATTCTAATATAATTTGTGTAGAAAAGCAAGAGCCTTTTGCAAAACATCTTACCGACTATTTTGATATATATTTAACAATTTGTGTTCTAGAAGGAATTTGTTGTAATCTGTAGAATACATCTTTTGTTGATATTTCTAAGAAAGGTGTGTAAAAACATGAGCAAGTTGAGTCAGTGTTTGAAGATCATTGCACTGCTTCAGACTCGGCAAATGCTGTCGACAAAGGAAATAGCTGAAATACTTGATATAACGCCGCGAAATGTAAAGGCGTATATCGAATATTTAAAAAAAGCGGGTATCCCTATATATGGAATGCCGGGAAGGGCGGGCGGCTATTATCTGGGAAACGAATACTATTTTGAAATACCCAAGCTTGACGAAGGGGAGTACTCGGCTTTGATGCTGGCCGAAAAGCTTTTAAATTTCAAAAGCGGGTTTCCCCTTGCAAATGAGCTACAGACGGCAGTTGCCAAAATACGTTGTGCCTTGGGCGATACCGTAAACAATGTTTTTCCTATACCTACAGATGAATTAATGCTTTCTTTAGGGAAAGTGGATTTGAAGGATAATCTGGATAAGGTATTGACTACTATTTACATGGCCATAAAGCAGCGTAGACGCATACGGGTTCTCTATTACACTGCTTCCAGGGATGAAAGAAAGAGGCGAGAAATAGACCCTTATGCTGTAATTTATCGCGAGGGTTCGTGGTATTTGATCGGATACTGCCACTTGAGGAAAAAGATACGCACATTCAAGCTGGTCAGGATAGAGGATATTGAAATATTGGATTCGGCATTTACTTATCCGTTGGATTTTTCAGTGAAGGAGTATATGTCAAACATTTTCAGTGTAATAGAAGGCGAAGAATACGATGTTGAGATACGGTTTTTCCATCCTGCCAGTATATGGGTAAAGGAGAAGAGATGGCTTCCCAATCAACGGATTGAGGAGCTAAAGGATGGCTCTATCATTTTTAAGGCCAGAGTAAAAGGGCTTATCGACATAAAGAGATGGGTATTGAGCTTCGGGAAGTTGGCAGTGGTGCGAAAGCCTGAGGAGCTTGTGGAAAGCATAAGGAATGAGATAGAAGCCATGGAGTACTTATATGGGGAATGGCATTGTAAGCAGGAACAAACCTCTGGAATGGTACATCCTCATGAAGAAAAATAGCCTTGTGATGAAAGGCATTGCTGTTGGACAACCATCTATGAGAGGCTCGATATAAGCAGAAAAAAGATGCCTCCTCATTTTGGCATGATGTTTTGAAGTCGAGAAGGCATCTTAGATTTGTCCATTTTCATTTATCCTAGTTGTTTGACATTATTCATCTAAAAGCCTTTTTTCTCCTCTTATTTCCTGAATGGGCTTTATATCCTGCGTGACTTCTAGGATGCCGAGGAATTGCCCCGCGTTGTCCCTTACGGCAAAATAGCGAATGAAGACGTATTTATCACCCTTCTTGATCCAAAAATCTTCGTGATCCTTTTTGCCGGTTCTTAAGTCTTCTACTATTTTTTGGACTATATGCATGCTGGCAGGAGGATGGCAATTTTCCAAGCGTCTGCCGAGGACTGCCTTGGGCCTGGCAAATATCCTTTCCTTGCCCTGGGAGAAATATTTTACTATTCCGTCTTTGTCTACGAAGGTGATGTCCACTGGCAAGGTGTTGAAAATAGCCTCTATCTCCTGTTGTGAGAGTATGCCGGTTTCAAACTTAATGTATCCTCCTTCAACGGGTTGCTGGCCTTGAAGCTGTGCCTTTTGTTCTACGTTTTCCCGGGTAGGATGCCATTTCCCTGCAGGTTGGGTAAGGCAATACCCTATCTCATAACTTTCTTCTTCTATCTTGAGCCATTCGTCTTCGCTTAAGGTGTTGAGCGCCATGGGAAAGAGTATATTTTCCTCTTTGAAGATCATCTCTATGACCTTGTCGATGACCTGATTGGCCTTGTCTATCACTTCATCCTTATTGCCCCTGTAATTTGAGAGCATGGAACTGACCTCTTTGATTCCATCCCGTATTTCGTCATCCACGCCCCACATCACTTTCGGCGGGGCTGTAATGCCATACTTTTCTAGGAAGGGGAACAGCAGGTTTTCCTTGCGAGCGTAGTGCTTATCCACTTCCCATAAGGTGTTGAAGTCTTGTGCCAACTTGCTAACATTTTCAGGACTATCTGAGACTTCAAATTCTTTTATATGAGGTTTTATGCGGGCATTTATGAGCTTTTCTAGTTCCCTGTTTTCTAGTTTGAAGGTATGAACGGGATGGCCAGGGACATCTTCTGGCCTTTGGGGGCGATGTATTTCTTCTATGGAACCCTTAAAGACGGCTGCGTGTACATCGCACAGCCTCTGTATTTCTTCAACAGGCATGCCTTCCATTATCAATGCCTGTTCCATGTTGGCAATTTCTTCTGTCGATACTCCTTTGATGAGTTCTTCGAACCTAGGCTTTACTTCTTCTACGGTTTTTCCGCTATGTAGCTCTTTGATCAGCTCTTTCAATACCTTCATCCTGTATTCGCGGTTGTTTATGAATTCGCTCACCGAATCGCCTCCTTCATGATATGCCTACTTAGGCTCTCTTTCTAACTAAGGAATTACTGGGCTAAATATCTCTGTATATGCTGCTGATGTTGGTCAATATTATTATTCCCTCATTTTGCATTAAAAAACTGCAGTTGATAAAACTGCAGTTGAAATGTAGGATTTTCATTTTAAACCGTATTCTCCAGGTTTCCATTTTGTCAGATCTGTTTCCTTTTTTATTTGGTGCCAGAATTCTTCTTCGTCGTCGGGGATGGTTTCAAGCTGAGCGCTTATGATGTCCAGCCACTTTTGTTCCCGAGGAGGCACCACAACCTCGCCGTTTTTGATGCCTTTTTTAATCGTGTCCACGGCCAAGGATGCAGCTTTCTTGGTCGCTAAAAAGGCGTTTTCCTCTTTTACCAATTCCTTACTGATTTCCAGCACAATATCCGGCCTTAAAATATAAGCTTGAGGGTCAAATTTATCGTCGGATTTGGCCAACCAATCGCGCATCTTTCGAGCGTAATTCTGCCCTTCCGCTGCTGCCTGGTTCATCAAACGGCAATCGTAAATCAGCTGTTCAGTGTAGACCACCGGGGCGGGAGCGCTCAAGAGCTTAATGTTTTGTACCGATTCGTTGCTCCAGCAGTCGCAAACGCAAGCTGCTATGTTGCCTAACGCGCTTAGGTGGGCGCATGCCGCTGTTTTTCCCTCCATTGATATGGGAACGCCGGCTATGGCCTTGATATAAGGACCTTCGTATCCGCAATCCTTATTTGGCCCTACTGCTCCCATTTCATAAGCAGCCAGCGTCCTGGGTACGCTTGCCACCCGATCTACCGCTGCAAATACCTTGGGAATCATACCCTGTTCCGCCAGTACCATGGCGGTATTGGCAAAGCCGCAAGCTGTGTCTCCACCGGGGATGCAACCAGTTGACTCGGCTATTTGCACTATATGCGCCCATAGGAACCGCATATCCCTGATCCCTAAGACGCCGAGAGCAAAGATTGCCTTTCTCATGTCGCAGTTGATTAAAGCTTCATCGTGAAGCTCTTTTCCGCCTGTGGATTCTATGGATAGGATATCGGCTCCTTCCTCAGCGCATCCTTGAAAGACGGTAAGCATGCTTTCCAAAAGCTGACCATGCCGCATAAGAGATGGGCGTACCATTTTATAAAGAAGCCAAAGGATTTCTTACAATACCTATAGGATTAATTAGCAAGAACCTCTTAAAATTATCAAAAATTTACAAAAAGGTATGTGTAACGTTCTTATTAAGAGCGTTGAACATATTGTATGATGAAAGCATGGTAAAATCTTGCGTTGGCCTTAGGATGTTCCTTTTTAGGTCTTAAGTCGGCATATGAAAATAGCCGGAGCATTTGCTCCGGCTTTTAAAATTCGGGGTTGAGGGAATATCCAAACATGTGGTTTATGAGGGCTTCTTTAAGCTTTTGGCTGTCTTTGGCATCGGCCTCACTGATGGGTATATCGCCCGGCATGAGGTTTGAAAATCCCACCATGCCCCGGCCACGCTCAAACACGCGCTCCTCTATATAGGTGTTTTGGAAGTATCCTGGTACGCCCTTGACTGTGTACGTTACCTTCATTTTGCCGGTCATAGAGTCATATTCCTTTATTTCAGCTGTTACCTTGTATTCCTTGCCGTTTATCTTGGTATTATGGCTCCATGTTGTTCCCTTTTTGAAAGGGGTTTTCAATATTACTAGGTTGTGTAGCTTTGAGTTTACCTCGGGGGGATTAAACCGGGTGCTCGATATGACTTTTTCGGTTACTGTGCCCTTTACGTAATCGATATAATATCTTACCGTAAATTGGTCATCTATTCCTGTTCCGTCTTGGTACATTCCCTGGAATTCGTATATGGCATCATCGGATGTACTGGATATCTCCTTTAATGTTCCTACATGCCCGTATTCGGCAAGGCCAAAATACCTTAGCTGTACATTGAGTTTGGGGAGATAGGCGTTTATCTCCAACTTATTTCTGTAGCCTGTGCCTGGGTAATATATATAATACCCTATGGTGAAATTTTCGGTGGGATCCATGTAGAGCTTTTCATAGGATAGGACTCCCACGCCTTCCTTTATCTCACGCTTTTCGTAATATTCGCTTCGGGTATCTTCATACACTACTGTATATATTTTTTGACCGTTTTCTTCTCTTACATCGGTAATGGTGGTCTTTAGAGTCACCGTTTCCCCGTCCTCTTTAATTGTCTCCTGGAGCCAGCTGTTTCCTTTCTGTAGTGGAGTCCTTATGAGTTCCAGATCTTTAAACGGGGTGTCCATCATGGCCTCACCCGCCTTGTTTTGGATGAGCACGCCCGGCTTTGCGATATAGGTCACAGAGAAGGATAGGTCTTGGCCAGATTCTCCTCCCGACATGTCGTATACTTCCCCTTTTATATGATAGACTATGGTATTGCCTTCTTTTGATATATCTTCTAGCGTCATCCTGTGGCCGTATTCGGCAAAGCCATGATATGACCACTGATAATCTGGGCGTGAAGGCAAAAGTTTAGCAATTTCTTCTATGCCTGATATTCCCTCTTTGTTGGTCGTTTGATCAGGTTTATCTTCTTGCTGTTTCTGATCATCTTTTTGCTTCTCCTGAGAAGCTTCGTTTGAAGGAGACGAGGTGATCTCTTCAGGTAGATCTTTTTGTTGCGTGCCAGGAGGGTTAACGCTATTGCTTGTACTACATGCTGTCAACGCTAGGATCAGTGTTACGAGGGATAAAATGATGGTTAATTTAAATATCTTCACCCATTTCACCTCTATTCAGCTTCAAATTCTTCTGTCTATTAGTATACCAAGCAATTGTTACGTTTTATTTTCTAAAAATAAAAAATACCATTACGATTTTCTATTCAATGCAAAAATATGCTTAACAATTATGAAAATTTTTAAGATTATGAAATTTTTGAATATTTAAATAACATGAGAACGGATGAAAGTCCATAGGCTATTCGGCAAGGGTTATGTTCTGTATGAGGAGGAATACTCCTAGTAGTATTATGATGTCCCCTATGCTTATGAATTGCTCTTTGGGCCAGGGCAAATAGATTATATCAGCCAAGAACCATAAAGGGGTTTTATCGGTTATGAATGTATAGCTTATAAG